>NZ_JBFRQW010000079.1:0-38120 GCF_041472735.1 Vibrio sp. 10N.261.46.E11 | reverse complement strand
TCTAACTGATCGGCATTACCGCCTTCGGGCGGTTTTTCTTTTCTTATAAATTCGCACTGATGTAAGATTTTCTCGCTTAACCCGCTGCAGAAATATCATACTTCTTCATCTTGTGATTGAGTGTACTTAACGGTAGTGACAGTTGTTCAGCCGCTCGTTTCGTGTGCCAATTACAAGAGTTTAAGCAGTCGATAATCACGGTGCGTTCATATTGGCTGACGACCTCTTTTAGGCCAACTGCGACATCGTCATCTCCTAGAGGTTCAGGTTCGAACGTGGTTTGAATTGCCGATGTAGCTGGAGCAACAACTTGACGGTGTTCTACCTCTTCAGGGATCTGTTCACCAAACTCAATCTGAGTAATAGTTTCGAAATCTGATAATAAAACCGATCGCTCAATGATGTTTTTAAGCTCACGCACGTTACCGGGGTAGGTATAAGTAAGTAGTTGGTTTCTCACATTAGCACTCAATCCCGGTGATTGAGGCAAGCCTAACATCGTCGTAGTGTGCTGAACAAAGTGCTCGGCAAGTGGGATAATGTCCGCTTGTCTGGATCTCAGTGGTGGTAAAGTGATAGGAAACACATTCAGGCGGTAGAATAAATCGGCCCTAAAGCCACCATCTTTAATCTGCTGCATTAAATTACAGTGTGTCGCTGCAATGACTCTGACATCCACTTCAATCTCTTTGCTGGCGCCTACAGGGCGAACTTTACGCTCTTGTAGCACACGCAGCAGTTTAGCTTGAAGTAGCATTGGCATATCGCCAATTTCATCGAGGAACAGGGTGCCACCGTTTGCTGCTTCAAATAAGCCAACTTTGTCCTTGTCTGCACCGGTAAATGCCCCTTTTCTGTGTCCGAAAAGTTCGGATTCCAGCAGTTGTTCAGGAATTGCGGCACAGTTTTGAACGATTAATGCTTGGTCTGAGCGATTCGAGTTTTCGTGAATGTATTTTGCGATGACTTCTTTACCCGCGCCAGTCTCACCTCTAAGTAAGACGTCGACAGGTAAAGAGAGCACTTTATCAAGTCGGCTCAATACATTGACCATCTCTTCACTTTCAGCGATCGGACCTTGATAGGTTTTCTTTGTCCGCTTTTTTAACTGAGTATTTTCACGAACTAAAGCTTGGTTATCAGCGCTTAAACTCTTGATTACTTGTCCGTATTGCTCTAACCAAATGGCATGGCGAATATTACTTGCCGCCATTCGGCAAAACTCGGTAAGTGCGGTTTCATTATCGATAACACTTAAATCGAGCAAAACCAACAATCCAATGGTTTTGCCTTCATCATCGATCAATGGCCACGCAAGTAAGTTATTGCTTTTTAGACCTAACATTTGCTCGGTTTGATAGATGCCTTCACAGTCATAACCATTGTAAGTGTATAGCTCATTGATCAAGACAACTTCGCCGTTACGTACGGCGAAGTTGAATGGATCGGCTTCACTTACTGTATCTAACTGCAGTGGCTCCCAAGGATGTGAGGTAATAACTTTTTCATGGTGGTGTGCGGTGCTCGGAATCAAGGCTTGACCGGTTTGGTCAAGCACGTAAATGATGCCATGTTTCGCGAAAGTCATTTGTCTTGCTGCTGTGAGAACAGCATCCAAAGTTTGAGCTAACTGGCTGCGATCAGCCAGAGATTGGCTGATCGCAAGTAGGGCGTTACTAAGCTCACTATGGTTAGCTGAACGCATAGGTTAGAGTTCCTTGCTCGTCCACAGAAACGTCAATTTGAGTATGTGAATCATCCTTGTCATTCACCAGTAGTTGAGTCGAGAGCTGCGGCAATAATTGACGATTAATTACGGCATCAATATTTCGAGCTCCCGTCTCTGCAAGGCGGCAGTTCCCTAATACGAATTCCACTAAGTTATCACCATAGCAAAGTGCCAGTTTGTGGTGGCTTTGCAGGCGCTCAGACACTTTCTTCAGTTTATGATGGATGATATCAGTCATTGCTGCGTCTGAAAGAGGAAGGAATGGCAACACGGACATACGAGCCAACAAGGCTGGCTTGAAGTGTTGATTCAACGTTGGGCGAATGGCTTCAGCGACGATATTGGCATCAATGTCTTTCGCTTGGTGAACCAAAGACTCAATCTCATGAGTCGCAAGGTTACTTGTCATGATGATGAGTGTATTTTTGAAGTCGATGGTACGACCTTCGCCATCATTTAGCGTACCTTTGTCGAAAACTTGGTAGAACAGGTTGAGTACTTCTGGATCTGCTTTTTCAACTTCATCTAAAAGTACAACAGAGTAAGGGCGCTGACGAACTGCTTCGGTTAGCATACCGCCTTCACCGTAACCTACGTAGCCCGGAGGTGAGCCGATCAGGCGAGATACCGTGTGCTTCTCTTGGAATTCCGACATGTTAATGGTGGTCATAAAGCGCTCACCACCAAACATTTGGTCGGCAATCGCACGCGCAGTTTCAGTTTTACCTACGCCGCTTGGGCCTACAAGCAGGAACACACCAGTTGGTGCATCTGGGTTACCTAGGCCAGCTTTGGCCGTTTGAATACCTTCTGAAAGGGCATCAATGGCAAACTCTTGGCCTTTAATGGCTTGAGTTAGGCTGTCTTTTAGCTTGAGTGTGGTTTCTGCTTCGTCTTGAAGCATCTTACCCATAGGAATGCCTGTCCAATCAGAAATAACATGACTAATCTCGTCTGGACCTACTTCATAGTGAACGAGCGGATTGGTGCCGCGCACGTTATCTAAACGTTCGTTACAAGACTGAATAGCTTCGCGAGTCTGCTCTTCAGAATATTCATGACAATCAGGTTTATCACTTGTTAGTGCGTCATCATCTTGAACCGTATTATCCGCTTTAGGAGCGCTATCTTCTTCAGTCGAAGGAGTAGTTAGGTTATAAAGATGGCTACGTAGTTCAATGATCTCTTGAATAAGAGATTGTTCTTTTTTCCATTGAACTTGAAGGGCTGCTTGTTCTTCGGTGGCTTTCTCAATCTTCTCTTTTAGATCAGGAATTAAAGCGGCACTGTGCTTGTCACCCGTTTGCTGCAGTTGGTCACGTTCTAGAGCTTCGAGCTCGCGATTCGCAGCGGCAATTTCTTGATGCAATGTTTCGACAGGTGCCGGCGTTGCATTAAGGCTAATATTGACGCGAGCACAAGCCGTATCTAACACGTCAATTGCTTTATCTGGCAGTTGGCGTCCAGTGATGTAACGATCGGCTAAGTTTGCAGCGGCAGTGATTGCGTCGTCACGTACGTACACGTTATGTGACTTTTCGTAAGCCGGTCTTAAACCTCGGATGATCAACGCAGCTTGAGTAGCTGATGGTTCATCAAGTTTTACCAGTTGGAAACGGCGTGCCAGAGCGGGATCTTTTTCGAAATATTTCTTGTATTCAGACCATGTGGTGGCAGCAATTGTTTTTACTTCACCACGTGCTAGAGCGGGTTTAAGTAGGTTGGCAGCATCACTGCCTCCAGCTTGATTGCCTCCACCAACTAGCGTGTGAGCTTCATCTATAAATAAAATGATTGGAGTCGGTGAATTCTTCACTTCGTCTAGTACTGCGTTAAGGCGTTTTTCAAACTCTCCCTTAACGCTCGCACCTGCTTGTAATAAGCCCATGTCTAGGCCATACAGTTCCACACCTTTGAGGCAGTCTGGCACATCTCCTTCGGTAATCTTTAATGCAAGACCTTCCACTACCGCGGTTTTACCAACTCCCGGCTCACCTACGGCGATAGGGTTGTTTTTTCTACGTCGCGCCAAGATGTCGATTATTTGCCTGATTTCTTGATCACGGCAGAATACCGGGTCGATCTCGCCCTTTCTTGCTTTGCCGGTAAAGTCGGTAGTGAATTTACTTAATGCCGAACCATCTTCGCGTGCATCTGATTTTTCTGATGTCGCTGCTAAAGATTCTAGAGAGTTTGTTGTGAGTTCAGAAAAGTTACGCTTTAAGGTATCAGGGTTTACACCTTCTAAGATAGAAGCGTAGCCATGTTGACCATAGCGTAATGGGTTACTCACTAGCGTAAGAAGTAGGGCACCAGAGCGAATCTGAGTTTCGGATAGGTCTAAAGATGAGACTAACCAACTTTCTTGAAGCCATTCGATTAAAAGTGAAGAGAAAACGGGCTTGCTGCCATTTCCTGTGGTGTTGGTATTTAGCGTAGAACGAATAGATTGTCTTAATATGGTCTCTGAACAATCGAAATGACTTAATAAGATGTCAAAATCACTATTTGGCCTTTCTAATAAGCTTAATAGATAGTGTTCAATTTGCACTTCATTGGCTTTCTCCGATACCGCTAATGCAGCAGCATCTTCTAAAGCGACTTTTACAATCGGGTGCAGACGTTGTATCAAAGAGGAAAGGTTTATATTTATCATTTTAATTCTGTTAGTTATTTATACGGGATGTGCTAATTATACTAAAATTGGTAACTGGTTTTTTATTCGGAGATGAATTCACTATTGTTTATTAGTTGTTTTTATTATCAGCTTTGTTTTTTTGTCTGATTGAAGTATGGGTTTTTATTTAAAATAAAATATAACCTAGGCATTTCGACTTGATTGATAGTTTTTTTAACTTTATTTCAATTGTTCAAGCTAGTTGTTTTGTCTTTGTTTTTTAAATTCAATTTATTAAACTAAATGTTCGAAAACTTGTTTTTTTATACAATAAATTGTTATTACATATAAATTGTAAATGACTGGATTTTCGTTAAGTTGCTGTATTTGTTGTCTTTTTGGGGTTGGCATGATGTTTGTATTAAGTTAATCAGTCGCGGTGATAAGCGATTTGGTGAATTAATGAATTATAAATTTTAAAAAGGAAATATCGATGCCAACTCCAGCATATATGTCTATCAATGGTGAAACTCAAGGTCACATTACTAAAGATACTTACTCTGCAGATTCTGTAGGTAACACTTGGCAAGAAGCTCACGTTGATGAGTTTCTAGTTCAAGAACTTGATCACGTACTAACAGTTCCACGTGACCCACAAAGTGGCCAACCAACAGGTCAACGTGTTCACCGCCCTGTAGTAGTAACTAAAGTACAAGACCGTTGTTCACCTCTGTTATTCAACGCATTAGTGTCTGGCGAAAAGCTTCCTGAGTGTGTAATCCGTTTTTACCGTACTTCGGTACAAGGTAAGCAAGAGCACTACTACTCAATCAAGTTAATTGATGCACTACTAGTAGACATTCAAACTCGTATGAATCACTGTCAAGACGCTGCAACTTCAGATCGTGTAACTGAAGAAGTACTTAAGCTGACTTACCGTGCAATCGAAGTAACTCACGAAAACTGTGGTACTGCTGGTAACGATGACTGGCGTGCTCCACGCGAAGCTTAATCGCTTTTCGTGAAAAACAAAGGGTCAACAACTGCTGTTGGCCCTATTTCTATTATTAGTATCAGGTAAAAGATATGGTGAATGACGTAGAATTTAAGTTTGAACTGCAAGGCTCTGAGCATGATTTTCGTGTGGAGAGCTTTCAGGTAATCGAAGAGCTTTCAAAGCCTTTTCAAATCAGCCTATCATTACTTTCACTTGATCCTGATATCTCATTTGATGCACTCATCCGTAAACCAGGTAGCTTGACTCTATATGGCCAAGGTGTCAGTTCAGCGAGATGTTTTCACGGCGTGGTTAATGAGGTGCGTTACCTTGGTTCGGGCAGGAGATTCTCTCGTTACCAATTGACTCTTGTTCCACAAGCTTGGTTTTTGAGCCAAAGACAAGACTGCCGTATTTTTCAACAAAAATCAGCGTCGGCAATCATTTCTGAAGTTTTAGATGATGCATCAGTGACTGATTATCGCTTAGAACTATCTGGTGTATATCCTTCAAAAGAATACGTGCTCCAATATCGAGAGACAGACCTTGAGTTTGTTCAACGAATTCTGGCAGAACACGGAATGTGGTATTACTTCGAGCATACAGAAGCTAACCACACGATGGTGATTGTCGATAGCAATGACGCAATAGCTGAGTTATTGAACACGCCACTGAACGGGTCTTATTTAGGCCCTATTGTTTATCATGCGGATGGTGGTGGTGTTGCAGACCGCGAGCATATCTCAGACCTTGAACTCGTGAATAGAGTGAAAACCGGCCACGTTACTTACACTGATTATAACTACGAGTTTCCGAAAATTCCTCAGGAAATGAGCAGCTCCGGTGAACTTGATTTAGACCTGAAATTGTTCGATTTCCCAGGGCGTTATGTGGACCCAGCTATGGGGCAAGTAAGATCAAATGAATGGATGTCGGAGCATGTTGTTGATAATCAGCAAGTAGAGGCGACCAGTAATGTCATGAGACTGGCGTCTGGATACAGTTTTAGTATCAGTGAGCATCCACGTTCAGCAATTAACCGCGATTACCTCATGCTGTCGGTGATGCATAGTGGCCATGATCCTCAGGTTCATGAAGACGAAACTAATGGCTTGCCAACTACATATCACAACCAGTTTGCGTGTATTCCTAGACATGTTGAGTTTAGAGCTCCAAAACTTGAAGCTCCTTTGGTTGAAGGTACACAAACAGCGGTTGTCGTAGGGCCTGCAGGTGAAGAGATCTATACCGATAAGCTTGGGCGAATCAAAGTTCAGTTCCATTGGGATCGTTATGGCGAGAGCGATGAGCATTCGAGTTGTTGGATTCGAGTTAGCCAATCAATGGCAGCACCAACTTGGGGAGCAGTATACTTACCTCGTATCGGCCATGAGGTGGTAGTGACGTTCCTAGAGGGTGACCCTGACAGACCCTTAGTTACAGGCGCAGTTTATAACGGGCTTCATTACCCTCCTTATTCGTTACCAGAGAACAAAACACGTACGACATTCCGAACTCAAACGCATAAAGGGACAGGCTATAACGAATTGAGCTTTGAAGACGAAGCTAACCAAGAAGAAGTTTATATCCATGCGCAAAAGGATATGTCGACCAAGGTTTTAAATAACCGCTATCGCGATATAGGTCAAGATGAGTTCTTAAAGGTTGCACGCCATCAGACAAATGATGTTCACGGTGATCACAAAGAGACAATCGATGGCCATAAGACTACCCAAGTTAACAGCACGTTTACTGAAACTGTCGAGCAAGATGTATCCGTTACTTATAATGCCAATGAAACTCAATATGTTAAGAATAACTCTGATCTAGAAATTGGAGACAATCAAATTACCAAGATTGGTAAGAATGATGACTTAGATGTGGGCGAAAACAGCAACTTAACGGTAGGTGCTTCAAAAAGTTCTGATATTGGAGCCGATGATAACCAAACGGTTGGTGGCAACTTAACGGTTTCTGTTAAAGGAAATACTTCATACAAAGCCGATGGTGCGACCCAGATCATAAGCGGCGACAAGATAGTACTGAAAACGGGTGGGTCTTCATTAGTGATGAATAGTGATGGTTCTATCAAGTTGTCCGGCTCTTCAATAACCATTGAAGGAAGCGATAAAGTTGTAGTCAAAGGTGGAAATGTAGCGATCAATTAATGATGGAAAAACAAACCCCAATTATACAAACCATCACGGAACAGCAAGCCGAATCAACGGCTTGCTTTTCACGTTTTGGAAGAATCTTATCGATCAACGAATCTATGAATGGAGTACGAGTCGACTTTGAGGGCAACTCGTTACAGCAGCCAATTAATGCAAGGTTGGGGCGAGGCTTTAAATTAGTTGAGTTACAATTTGCTATAGATAACAAACTTTCATGTCGTATTGAGTTTCTAAATAACGACCTTAACCTTCCTTTAGTCACAGATATCTTTTTCTCCATTCTTGAGGAGTCGGATGAGTTTGTACTGAGAGCAAAGAAAATGGTTATTGAAACGGAACAAGAGTTAATTGTGAGAAGTGGCGAAACCGAAACTCGCTATAGCGGCCGTGATGGTCGAATTACCACCAAAGCCAAATACGTGACTTCCCAAGCTGAGAAGGCACAAAAAATTCAAGGCGGCACTATCGCGATCAATTGATCGTGTTACTAGATTGGATTCACGGATGCGTCAAAAAATAGGTATAGATCAGCTAAATCAGCCGATCACTAATGAAGATGTGGAGTTGGCGATTGCCAATGCGGAAAGTACGCTCACTTTATTGGACGAACTTCCTATCAAATGGCTGGATATGTGTAATGAAAAGCTGTCACTGGCTTCGGAGACACTCAATTTCTTGTTAAAGCAACGCTTACAAGTACATAAAAGGGGATACCCAAGCGTTAAACTGGAGTATTTGGCGCTGGCTGAGCGTCAGATTGAAGACCTAAAAAATGTTTATTTGTCTTTCTATCGATTGGCTCCGGGATTGATTCATCAATTAAAGCAGAGCGAATCAACCATTTATGCTTGGCTCATGTTGAATTCTGAGATTGGACAAGAGCACGAAAACCTACTTTGTGGTTTATCGATACTTGATGTTTTGGATTACCAAACCGCAAAATTGCTAGTTGTTCAGTCACCATTATCAGGTATCGACTCTGTGGTAATCGAAATGGTTGAAGGTGGTTGTAAACTGTCCCTGCTTTACTTGGAGTGCTTACAGTTACGCCAAACTGTCACAGTTGGTCTGCTAAAACGTTGGCTTAAAGATAAGCGGTTTTCTGAGCATAAAACACATTTATTTTTATCGTTACAAAATGATGCAGAAAGCGTTTTCTGGTTAGCTGAAAACTCAAATGGCAGTCAGAACCTGTTTGAGCGATTACTTACGAAAGAGGATAGAGGGACATGGTTTCGTCAGGAATTTGGTACCTCAATCGATAGTGTATCTGATCCCGAAGTGGTCACTTTTGCCAAACTTTTGGAGCTCAAAGAGTTTGAGAGCTTTAATCTGAGTAGTGTACAGGCTCCGTTCGATTTTGTATTACACGGTCTGAATGAACATGTTCCGAAAATAGTTGAATTAGTATCTAGCCTTGACGAGTTCGAAGGTGAGGATTGGATCCAAGCGCTTTATATTGTTTATGGAAAACGCTTACCTGTGACACCAAAAAACTTGGGCATTGATTTTGAATGGCATGAAATACTCGAAAGGTTACAAGAGTGGGCCAAGACTGATGCCTACAAACAAGTATCTCCAGGTCGAATGGGACAAGCTTTGACTCTAGAAACTAGTATACAAGCCATGTTCGATACTCAAGTTAATGCAGCTTTTAGGATTTGGATTTGGCGCCAGGTTTGCCTTCACACTCGATCATACATTCCTTGGGATTTTACTATGCCTGCTCATCAACAAAACTGGAATATCACACGATTAACTCAGAATTCAGCAGCCTCAGAAAGGTTCAATTTAAGGAATAATAATGCAGTTGTGGGATATTGAGAATCATCCTGACCTTTCTATTAAAGGCAGATTTCAACGAGATCAGAATGGCGATGAGGTGTGGGTTGTTGTTGGAAAGCGCTCTTGGAAACTCGTAGATTCAGTTTGGACGGAGCAAGAAGAGTCAGAGATTTACGACGATCCGATTTATTTGGGTGAAGCGGGGCTCTCCGCCATGAAAGTAGACCATGAATTTGCCATAGTCAAAGCCAATACTGATGTGCTGATTTTCGGTAAGGCACGAAGCTATGCAAAAAAGGCCGTTACATACCACGAGTGTCGGCTTTTGATAGACGGTCACATTGATAAAACCATCTCGGTACTTGGTGATAGGCAATGGATAGAGCATGGTGGCAGTGTAACACTGAGTAAACCACTCCCATTTGTCGAAAAAGATATCGATTTTTCATGTGCCATAGGCGGCGATTTAAGAAATCGACTCGGTGGAGGAGTTGCTGATAGTAAAGCGGAACTATTAAATCAGAAGGTTCCTTCTGTTTTCTATCCAACAGAGGATTGGAGTGCGACACCAAAGAATACACGGGTAGCAGGCTTTGGCCCGCTAGCGCCATTTTTTGGAGCTAGGCAGCGGTATGCCGGGACTTTTGATGCCGATTGGCTAGAGAATCGAAAACCCCTTTATCCATTAGACTTTGACCAACGTTTTTATCAGAGCGCACCACAAGATCAACAGTGTAGAGGGTTCATATCGGGCGGTGAACGATTGATGATGAGTGGGTTTTGTCATAATGATGCACTTTCTTTTCGTTTTCCTAAAGATATGTATATTGCAGAAGCTCAGTTAAAAAATACTACTTACAAAGTCGATATGACTATTGCGACGGTTTTTATTGACACAGAGGCTCGTACACTTTCAATTAGCTATAGCGCCGCGTTCCCATGCCAAGGAGAGGAGCATATGTTAGTGTCAACTAGGATTCATAAAAAGCAGGAGCTGTCCGATAATGAATAACAATTCAGCCCGTTTTATTATTGGAATGGAAGCCATGACCCCAACGGGCATGAACCTTGAAATTGCCACAGCAGTCGCTAAGGCGGATTTGGGAAGGTTTGATCAGAAAGTAGCCGAGGATGGGATTGAAAGATTTACCTACGGTAATATTGAATACACTTCCAACACATCGTTGTTTGACAAATGCTCAGAGCTTTTTGATAGATTAGTCGGGGCTCTTTTAAAGCAGCTACCTAAAGCACTAAAGCCTATTCCGCTGCTAGTCAATATACCGAAGACTCTTTCTGTTGTTGCGATGAGTGAGTGGTTAAGTGAATGTAAGCACTGTGACTCAATCTCTCATTATGAAGTGGTTCAACAAGGTGGGCCGTCACACTTAACCACATCGTTGGCCAAATTGAATCAATATGATGCTGTAATGAGTATATCGGTTGATTCGCCTGTGGCAAATATAGACGCATTGATAGAAACTGGGTACGTAATGAGTTCATTTAACCCTTGGGGGATAATACCTAGCGAAGGAGGGGCTGGCGTAATTTTGTGCCGGAATAATTTGGTCAAAACGTTAAAACTTACCCCTCTGGCACAATTAGGTTATTTCGACTTAGAACCTGTAAATACAACCCGTCGGTCAATGATGAAGCTTGTAAGAAGTGCGAGCCGTACTATCGAGAGTTTTGGGGTTGTGTTCTCTGATATGACTAATTTGAGATCTCATACTGAAGATTATGGTTTTGCGTTAGGTGCCCGTGCAGAATATTTTGATAACCCTCAACAGCCATTTTTGATCAATGATTTATGGGGTACTCTCGGCAGTTGCTCATCACTGGCTCTAATTGCCAGTGCCATCCATGAAGGACCATATAATAGACCTATGACCTTGTTAATGTTTGATGTGCAAGGCGAAAGGGCACTACTTCAACTGACCCGTATGAACAATGATTAGAAAAGCTAACATAACCGGAGGGCTGAGAGTCCTTCGGTAGTTAACGTCTCATGAAGTCAATTTGAATGTTCATCATCTCTTAAGCGCTTATCCGATCGATAACCTCGTCAATCTATATTTCTATTAATAAATTCGGCTAAATATTAAGGCAAGTTACCCTTGATTTTAAATGCTTTGTCACAGTCGCTCATATCTTCACGGCAATGATTGAACTGTTCGTCTGAAATTTATTACTTACAATAACCTCTTGTTTGGAATTATAAAGTGTGATTTATGTAGCAATGTTTGTTTCAAGCCTAATTCCGATAGATGAGTTTTAATATTTTAATCGGAAAACAATGAACAATTGGTAGTCAATGAGTTTGTTATTATGCGTGGTTATTTAGTAATAATAACTAAAGTCATAGTCTTACCGAGGTTTTTTAATACTGCTATTGAAAAGGGTATTAGACAGTAATTATTATCCTACATTAATTTATTTCGTTTGATAAAGAGTTTAGCGTGCCAGAAAAGCAAGGGACAGCCAAAGGTTATCTAGATAAGTTGGTTGTGAAAGCGATCGAAAAGAAAAATCAGCAAGCTCAGAACTTGGCTAATAAAAATAAGCCTAAGTTAGAGTATGTGATTTTTTCTCAATTTGACGTTTTAGATACATTACCTTCAAAAAATGGCAAAACGACTGTCTATCATTTAGCGAAAAAAGGAAGCCCTGAAAAACAGGTCTGTTGCAAAGTTCTAAATGAGAATTCATCTGACGTAGCACATGAATTACTCATCGGTGAGGCCAGTCGACTTGAAATGTCTCAGCACCCAAGTGTCGCTGATTTCATCAAAATAGGGAAAGAGTTCGAACGACCATACTTTATGTATCATTGGATTCAGGGAGAATCATTAGCCGAGAAAATGGCACGCCATACTCCCAAAGGATTTCGGCATGATCATATTGCATGGTTGATCTACCAATTGTCTGGTGCGCTAGAGTTTATGCACACCAGAGGTGTTTGCCACTTAGATATTAAGCCGTCAAATATCATCGTTACAGAGTCTGATTACGTTAAATTGATTGACTTTGGTGCGGCTCGGTATGTTGGAGAGTTAAACACTTATGCAGAAGCAAGCATGAGCTACGCATCTCCCGCGTTTCTAAAATCTGGAATGGCTCAGCCACAAGATGACGTTTATTCTCTCGCGTTATTGACCGGCCATTTATTTCTTGGTGCAGTATTTGGCGATGCTTGGGCTACACAGCTCAAAGCAAAGAAACGACCTGCTCAAATTCCTAATCATGTATGGAAGTTAATTAAAGAAGTTATTGGCAACCCAAGACAGCACAGATACACGGCTACTTCGTTCGCACAACAATTAGCTAAGATAGATACTCAAAAGTTTGAGGCTGAAGTTAGCGCCCCTTTGTTTAGTAGCTTACGTAACGCCGATCTCGTTTTAACAAAACATAGTGCTATCGATAGAATTCACACTGGGCGACTTCGCTATTTAGAAGCGAGTTTGGTTTTGTGTGTTGCAATTATTACAGGGACTTATTTGTATAACCAGACCCAACCTGAATGGAAGTCGATAGTTAAATCGAGCAACGGTACAAGTAATCTAGTAAGTACGATTAAACCTGCACAAACTGCGTCTTTCTTGGCTCAGTCACCGTGGGATATTGAATTCGCGTTAGAAGACATGGAAAAAGATGTCGTCTCGACAGCTCCTTACAGAGAAGCTTATGAAGTACAGCAGAGTAAATTAGCTCAATTGTACAAAAACTATGAATCGGATTTAAGTCAATATGCAGGAACAGTTGACCAACTTCCTAAAACTTTGAAGTCTATCCGGAAAAAGCTTGTTTCGTTACGAGAGAAACTAAACAGCGACGGGGCGCTATTTCCTTATGCAGACAAAGCGCTGACGGACGCGATGGCAAGCCTTAATCAGGCAACCATCGAGTCACAAAATATTGCAAGTTTTGATGGAAATAACGAACAACGTTTGGTCGATTTGATACTAGATGGTAAGTCAGAAGTTGCTGATAGCGATATTGAAACCGCTTGGAAAATAAATCAATCAAAAGCTTATTTTTATAGCCATGTTTTACCCCAGAAAGTGCTGAACGAAATAGATCTCTCAATAGAGAATAATGCGGAGCAACATTATTATTCTAAAGCTATTGATGAGGCAGAAGCCGCGCAATCATTTTTTGGCAATACGCCTAAATTAAAGGCAAAAGTAAGAGCACTGAAAGTGGCACGAAGTGAATTCATCTTGTTCAGTACGGTGACTGAGCAATCTGTTTTTGGCACACAAAAACTCCATGATTCATTAGTCGATCTAGAGACAAATGCTCCTAAGAAGTTTAAAGAGATAACTGAAATTTTAAATAGTATGGCAAGTGACTCAATTGATAAGAGCCATCAGTTATCTAAACCCGCAAGAGGTGCAATAGCCATCGAGCGAGCAATTAGAAGTTACAACTCTGAAAGCCGAGGTTAACTTGAGTTTGATCGATACAGAAACGTTATTAGCACCAATACCAGGAGTCTCTCCAACGGGTGAGGACGCTAGGTATGAGTTTTGCTACGAAATGATGGAAACTGAAGTTAAAAAATTTGGTTCATTGTTTGGTGAGACTGTTGACTGGCATATAGTAAAGGTCCATTCAATTGAGGTACTAAGTCAACATAGTAAGGATCTTAAAGCGCTTTGCTATTTGATTCGAGCTTTGGTTGAAGAGAACGGAGTCGCTGGGCTAGACCAAGGTTTATCTTTGCTCAACGAATCAATAAGCCATTTTGGGGGCGAGTTATATCCAAAACGTAAGCGAGGCAGAGATGGTGCAGTTGAATGGTTAAACCATCAAATTAAACTTGTTTCGACTAAATTGTCTACCCAATCTTTGAATTGGGAAGCACTTTCACGTTGTGTGACATTAGTCGAAAGTATTCAGCGCCAATTTGACCAAATATTTCAAGATTCTGATGCGGACTTTTTTGAAATAAAAACTCAGCTAAATCAGTTGATGCAGAACGCATCTCCAAGCGAAGAGATATTGGGTCAAGACAGGGTGGTCGATACAGGTCCGTTGACTGAAGCGAGTGGAAAGTCCGAGAAAGTGAAAGGTGTCGATGCTCAACCACCTTTAGATTCTTCTTTGACTCAAGCCTTGTCAAATAAAACACGGATCTCGTCCAGTGAACTTAACTTCGTTGACGTTGACACGGATTTTTCGTCTCCGACAGCATCAAAGCGTACGTTAAAAAAAGTTGCAGAAATGATGATGCATTCTAATCCGACAGAAGCATTAGGATATCGGATTTATCGTCATCTCACGTGGTTCGACGTTGACGGTCTACCAGACCACCAAGAAAATGTTACTCAGCTGAGTTTAGCGGTTTCATTAGATCAGCAAGTTGAGTATCGAGACAAAGCACATCAAGAAAGTGATATTGACACAATTAAACGTCTCGAACGAACTCTGACCGATGCGCCCTTTTGGCTGACTGGACATTATTTTGTTTATTCAATGTTGAGTAATCTTGGGTATGACGAAGCTGCAACGGCCGTTAAACAAGAAACAATGAGGTTTATCAATTCTTTTAATGGAATTGAAAGCCTATTTTTTAAAAATTCTATTCCATTTGCAGATGAAGCAACCATTACTTGGTTATCTACAGGTAATAGTTCGTCTTCGGATAGCTCTTCAATTGTTCAAAGTATTGTTGTTTCTGAAGATGATTTGTCAGAGATGGAGGATATTGCCCTAGAAGATTTGGGTATGTATGTCGCTGAACTGTCAAAAAAACTTGAGTTGGATAACTCCGGTCGTGGGCAGTTTATGTTGCATTTGAAGTTAGTGAAAGCCTACCAAAATGTTGGTTTATATCCGTTGTGCTTGCCTTACTTGGAAAAAAGTTGGGAAGTCAGCAAAGAATTAAATCTATCAATTTGGGAACCTCATTTGTTTTTCTCCTTAGAGCATTTAATTCAAAAAACTCTTAAGGAACTGTATCGAAATAAAGATTTTCTACCAGAGATATATAGCGAATGGGGAACAATTTATGACCAGCAATAAATTAGAAAAGGACTAATTATGTCACGTGATGGCTCGGTGGCTCCAAAAGAGCGAATTAATATACGTTATGTTCCAGCGACAGGCGATGCGTCTGAAGATGTTGAACTGCCTCTAAGTATGATGGTTGTCGGTGATTTTACTGCCCGCGCAGATGAAACACCGATCGAAGAGCGTAATCCTATTAATATCGATAAAGACAACTTTAACGAAGTATTAGAAGGCTACGCGCCAAATATCAAAGCAAACGTTGAGAATCGACTTTCTGACGAAGAAGGCGCGCAAATTGGCGTTGATATTACATTTAAAAATATGAAGGACTTTACTCCTGAGTCTATTGCGAAGAAAGTTCCAGAATTAAATGGCTTATTAGAGCTTCGTGAAGCCTTGGTTGCATTAAAAGGCCCTCTAGGAAATGTACCTGCTTTCCGTAAAAAGATAGCAGCTGTTCTTCAAGATGAAGAAGCAAGAAAGAAACTTTTGGATGAACTTAGCATTGGTGCAGACCAAGGCGAAAAAGCAGAGTAGGGAATACCATGTCGGCAGAAGTACAAGCACCAGAACAAGAAGCAGCTCTAGTTGAATCAGGCTCACTTCTGGATAGCATTCTAAATGAGACTCGCCTCAAGCCTAGCGACGAAGGTTTTGACGTTGCGAAGCGTGGCGTTGAAGCATTCATTGGTGAGTTGTTAAGCAGCTCAACAGTGGAAAAAGTAGATCAATCGCTGGTTGATTTGATGATCTCTGAGATTGACCAGAAATTATCTAAGCAGGTTGATGCAATTCTACACAATGAAGAAATTCAAGCTATTGAATCAACATGGCGCGGGCTCAAATATCTTGTTGATCACACGGACTTCCGTGAGAACATTCAAATCGAACTTATTTCGGCTAAGAAAGACGAAGTTCTGGACGATTTTGAAGATGCCCCTGAAGTAGTTAAATCCGGTTTATACAAGCAGATCTATACTCGTGAGTATGGTCAATTTGGCGGTAAGCCTGTAGGCGCTGTTATTTGTGACTACCAATTGTCTGCTTCTTCACCTGATATTAAGTTGATGGAATATATGGGTAATGTAGGAGCTATGTCTCATGCACCATTTATTACTTCGGCTTCTTCTCAATTCTTTGGTTTGGATTCTTATGAAGAATTACCAAATTTAAAAGATTTGAAATCGGTATTTGAAGGTCCTCAATATACTAAGTGGCGTGGATTCCGCGAACACGAAGACGCACGTTATGTAGGCCTGTGTACATCACGCTTTATGCTTCGTACTCCATATTCAGTTGAAGATAACCCAATTAAGGCGTTTGATTACGATGAAATGGTTACGGATAGCCACGATAACTACCTTTGGGGCAACTCAGCTTACGCGATGGCTTCAAAGATCAGTGAGTCGTTTGCAAAATACCGCTGGTGTCCAAATATCATTGGACCTCAAAGCGGCGGTGCGGTTAACGATCTTCCGGTATACAACTTTGAAGCGATGGGCCAGATCGAAACTAAGATCCCAACTGAAATATTGGTTTCTGACCGTCGTGAGTACGAACTTGCAGAAGAAGGCTTTATGGCGTTAACAATGCGTAAAGGTTCTGACAATGCAGCGTTCTTCTCGGCAAACTCAGTACAGAAGCCAAAAGTGTTTGCGAATACGCCTGAAGGTAAGCAAGCTGAGATGAATTACAAGTTGGGTACTCAGTTACCTTACATGTTTATTATCAACCGCTTAGCCCATTACATCAAGGTACTTCAGCGTGAGCAAATAGGGTCTTGGAAAGAGCGTACAGACCTTGAAGTCGAGCTAAATAAATGGATCCGTCAATACGTATCTGATCAAGAAAACCCGCCAGCAGAAGTTCGTGGTCGTCGACCATTGCGAGCGGCAAAAGTTGAAGTGTCTGATGTTGAGGGTGACCCAGGTTGGTACAAAGTATCAATGTCTGTTCGCCCGCATTTCAAGTACATGGGTGCAAGCTTTGACCTATCTTTGGTTGGTAAACTAGACCAATAATAGGTTTTGGAAATTAATAAGCGGCCAGATTTCTTGGCTGCTTTTTTATTAGAGTCATATATGGAAAAAGGTTACCGATTACTAGAACGAATTGAACTAGGTGAACCTAAAAACTGTTATGAGAAAGTAGTCTCACATAAACATTTGATTGAATCCATTCATCTACACCTTGCCGATCTACTTAATACTCATTCGGGAAATGCAATGATCGATGGGGAATATGGCTTACCTGATTTCAACGATGTTCTCTCGAGCAATACTAACTTAGTTCGCCATATCCAAAAGAACATCACTTCCACTATTGAAAGCTTCGAACCTCGGCTACGAAATGTAGAAGTTCATTATAGAGAAAATCACGATAACCCTCTTCAATTAGGCTTTGGCATTTGCGGAGAAGTCTTACATAACGGTGGGAAAGTTCCGATGTCCATTGACGTCTATATGGGAACTGACGGCCAATTTAACGTTTAGTAGGTGCCCCTTGAGTAACAGTAAATACTTTCAAGATGAACTCACATATCTACGAGAGTCCGGCAGTGAGTTTGCCAAATACAATCCCAAATTGACCAATTTTCTATCTGAAGGGACATTCGATCCTGATGTCGAGCGTCTTCTTGAAGGTTTTGCGTTCCTTACTGGCCGCATCAGAGAAAAAATCGACGACGAACTTCCAGAGTTGACCCAATCATTGATGACGCTATTGTGGCCACATTATATGCGTTCTATTCCGTCGTTGTGCATTAGTGAGTTAACGCCACATTTAGGAAGTGTTACGGAAAAGACGGTAGTGAGGCGCGGAGCTGAGATGGCTAGCGAACAAGTTGAAGGAACGCAGTGCTTATTTAGAACCTGTTATGACGTAGAGCTCTTCCCGCTACAAATAACAAGTATCGAACAAAGTAACAGCAGAACAAGCTCTTCGGTTGATGTAACATTGGCTACTGAACATGGCTTAGAACTATCACGTATTGGATTAGATAAGCTAAGGTTTCATTTACATGGTGAGATTCATATAACTAGAATTCTATTTCTGTGGATATTTAGATACTTAGATTATGTTGAGCTTGATGTTGGCGGTGCATATAAACGTAAACTAGGACCTGAGTTTGTCAAGCCGGTTGGTTACCAAGACGATGAGGCAATATTGCCTTATAGCGAAAACTCATTTGCCGGTTATCGATTGCTACAAGAATACTTTTCGTTACCTGAGAAATTTATGTTCTTTGATGTCACAGGCCTTGAGTGGTTAAAAGGGATCCCACAAAAGAGTACTGTAAATCTGAAGTTTCATTTTAAGAGAGCATTACCAGCTGAAGTTGTTCTGAAAGATAAGCACTTAAGGTTACATTGCACCCCAGCCGTCAACCTATTCGAAAAAGATGGGGACCCGATCAGGCTCGAGCACCGTCGCAATGAATACAAAGTAAGACCACAAAGTAATAATCAAGATCATTACGAAGTTTACTCAATAGACCAAGTAGAAAGCTGGAGTAAAAATGAAAGGCGCCGAAAACCTCTTATAGAGTTTGAGTCTTTTGAGCATCAAATCAACCAGAGAGATAAGCGTGATTTTTACAAATCTAAAGTATCTGAGCGAGTGAGTGGGAGAGGACTTGAACGTTTTATTTCTTTCCATACACACAATGGTGATATCGCAGATCTAGGTTCTGAAACAGTGTTGATGAAGTTACAGTGTAGTAATTCAGATCTTTCTGAAAGGTTGTCTGTCGGGGATATTATATATACAACGCATAAATCACCAACTTACGCTACTTTTAGCAACATCACTAAACCTACACAATCTGTTAGCCCTCAAGTCAACGGAGAGCTCCAATGGCAACTAATTGCAAATATGTCTCTCAATTATTTATCTCTCTCTAACATCGATGTACTTAAAGTTTTACTCTCGACATACGATTTTCACTCTAGAGTCGATAGGCAAGCACACAGAGCTTCATTACATAGGCTTGACGGAATTATTTCATCAGAAATGAAACCTATCGATAGAGTTTTTAGAGGGGTATCTGTACGAGGTAATCAGCTTAAGTTAAAGATGAACTCTAGCTTTTTTGTAAATGAAGGCGATATGTTTTTGATGGCGAATGTACTGAACGAGTTCATACGACTATATTCAAGCGTTAACTCATTTACAGAGTTAGAAGTATACGATGAACAACGTGGAGAAAGCTATCATTGGGCGAGCTTAACCGGGCAACAAACGATCTTATGATTGATGTATTAGCAAACAAAACCAATGAGTTTAGCTTCTTTCAAGCTGTGCTGTTATTGGAGAAGCATTATCAACTTTTGCCGGGCAGTGAATTTGTAGCGGTTGGCGAAAATAAGTACTTTCGTCAAGAGAGGATTGCGTTCAGCGTTTCACCAAATCTATGTTTCCCTAAAAGTGACATGGAATTTATCAGTCACATGGAAAGAGCTGATGAGCAATATTCTAGAATCGAAACTAATTTTTTGGGTTTGCACGGCTCTAGTTCTCCTTTACCTGCTAATTACACCGAAAAGTTAGTTGGTAGAGATATTGATGATAATCCGGTCAAAGATTTTTTTGATTTCTTCCATAATCGATATACCAGCTTAATTTATCGTGTTTGGAAAAAGTATCGTTATCATGTTCAGTATCAAAGTGGTGCAGCGGACAAGTTCTCTGGACGAATATTGCACCTAGCTGGCTTGTCTAATGTTATTCAAGAGTCAGAAGCGATAGGACTAGATCGTGCAAAGATTTTGTCTTACGTTAATCAACTGTCTACTAGAACACGATCGCCTAAACTGATTTCTGGTATTGTGGCGCATTACTTTTCATTACCAAGTGTCCGAATTGAAGAGTGGATATTTCGGAGAGTGAATATTGCTGAATGTCAAAGAAATCAATTAAATAGAATGAATTGTACTTTAGGTTCAAATCTACATTTAGGTAAGAGTATCCCAGACCTGAACGGGAAATTTAACCTCTGCATCGACAATATCGACTTTGAGACGTACCGTAAGTTTTCCTACGGGGAAGAGCTTCATACCACCCTAGTTGGCTTGATGCGCTTTATTCTTCGTGACCCAATGTCTTGGGATCTAAGGCTTACTGTTGATATAGGTTCGATCCCTAAGAATCAGCTTGGCCAAGGAAATGGAGCTAGCCTTGGCCAGACCTTATGGTTAGGTCAAGCAAGTGAAAAAGATGCCAAGATTAGGGTGATTGGAGGCGTATGAAAAAGCCGCTCATAAGAGCGGCTTTGTTTTAACGACTAATTGGTTGGTGTAAGACAACGGTGGTATTAAGAGAGCGGATACCATGAAAAGATTCTATCTCGTTGCATAAATGGTGTATTGATTGTAAGTCGGGGGCTTCAATCAAAGATATAATGTCATATGTACCGCCAACGATACTGGTCAGCCTAACTTCAGGTAATTCTTTTAGTGCATCACTGACATCATTCTTTTTACCTTTCTCGCAAGAAATTAGGAGGTAACTCGCTGCCTTTCTTCCGTCGTTTTCTACTCTGACTTGCGCCGTATATCCCTTGATAATACCAGTTTTTTCAAGTCTGTTGATACGCTCAGCGACAGCTGTGCGTGATAAGCCTATAGTTCGAGATAAATTAGCAATCGATTCGCGTCCATTTGAGAGTAGATTCGAAAGAATTTTGCGATCTAGTTTGTCTAAGCCTTGTAAACTAATGTTTGACATCATGTGTTCTGCCTTTGCCGAATAATTATTGTATTTGTATTTGTATTTGTATTTGTATTTGTATTTGTATTTTTACTATATGGCTTCAGGTAGAGTGAAGTTATATAGTTCCGCTAACGTAAACGGATTTCTCTGAGTTAAAGGAGTAATTCGTAAGCTTAGGTCTCTGCCCGATACTTTTATATCACTCACGAAGCTGCCGTTGTGGGTATTTGTCAACGTAGAGTCTCCAAATAACCTATAGATAGCCCATTGACCATTTTTATTCAGTACGTGTTGTTTCCCCTCGTCTGTTACGTCTTGTATTGTGATGCTTATATTGAAGTCTCCATTTTGAGGAGGCCATTCAAGTTCTCGAATTCTGCTAGGGCCATGGTAATAATTGATATTTGAGTCTGCTATCTTCAAGCTTGCTCTGATGGCACTAGAGTCCAGGTCAAGTACTTTTGCGCTAAAAGGAAGATACAGTCGGTTTGTGCTTTTATTGATTAGCGTATCTCTAATTACATTATAATTTCTAAGCTGAACGAGTAACTCAGGTGAGAGCGGCATCGTTTCACCTTCTACTTGTTTTGGTGTCCATAGGTTTGTGTCGTAAAAAGGTGCGAAGTTTTTGACGATGAATGCATCTAGTAACCCCCCTGGTGCAAATAAAAGTTCAAAGTCATCGATTGAAATTTCTTCAGTTGCACTTAAATCGAAAGGGTATTTCCCTAAGCCTAATTCTTTGAACTTGCTATATACTTCACTATACCAAAGAGTTTGTATTCCTTTTGATGATTCAGAAATCATCACGGACCAGCTCTGGTTAACTACGTCTAAAAGCCAACTTCTTACTGGCTCTGGAGATTTTTGAGCGATCTGTTTTAAACGAATAATAGGATCTGCCTCAGTACTCCCCATTCTATGTTGCGCTGCTGACAGCGCGGCCATTTGAGGATCTGGTGCGTCGGCAATATCCTTCATATAAGTTCGAACTCGACTCAGTGCGGTTATCGTCTCATCCCATGGAGTGGGAGAATTTGGAGTTTCATTGATCTGCAGCTGATTCAGGATATGAAATGCCTGTTCAACCCTTTTCATTAATAAGTAATCGGGTTGTACCATTTCTTCAACGAGACCCGGAGCCGCTTTTGCCGCACCGGCAAGTTTTGGGTTAACCTTGGCCATCAACAGACTTTGTTGGCCTATAGGTGAAAATTGTGTGTTTGTATAAACTTGTTTTAAAATAGTTGTCATTGGGGAAGATGGCCCGGAAATTAGATCAATAGCGTTAGTCAATTCCCCTACATTGTTGTAACGTTTTACTTTCAACTCGCTCAAAGTATTTCGCCAATAACTAATGTAATCATCGGTATATTTCTTCCTTACTAGTCTCTTGAAGCTTTCTTGCTCTTTGTCAGTAGGAATTACGTGGTTTGATAGGCCAAGAACCCAATTATCAGTGATAACCTGTTGAGACATTAAATCGACGCGAGGGCGATAAAAAGTACTGAAACCTGTTGATGTATAAACTTTATCGATCTCTAACCGTGCAGGATCTAAGTTATCGTTGAAAACATTGTTGAAGTCAAAACCAACCGCTCGTTGTAGGTTCAAAGTGCCTAAATCGATATCACCAGCTTGTTGTAATAAGCTAGCATAAACCAAATCTACGTTTGAATGAGAAAGCAACGATCGTCTTGTCGCGCGAACAATATTCATGTTTATTGATACCGGCTCAAAATTCGTGCGGAGATAGGCGTCTAAATACTTCATTACGCTAGCAATCGTTTCAGGTTGAGTGCTTAGCTTTTCTAGTGTTGACATTGTTTGTTGACGTAGAAATTTTGTCTCTCGCTTGCTTGGGTCATTTAACATTAAGTAGCCTTTGAGCAAAGGCAGCGCATTGTTAACATTGTCTTGGTTATGTGTTAGCTGTAAACGATATCCCTGTTCAATTGCCGGCATTAGGTGCGTTCTAATTTGCGTGATCAGGGCGTTGTAAGCGACTTTTGTGCTTTCATCGAGACGGCTAACGTTTAGGTTTAAAAGTTCACTATCTAACGCATGTGATCCACTAAGCCATGCTTGATAAGATGGTTGTATGAGTTGGATTGCATCTTCAAGTGAGCTTTCAAAAGATTTATCTCTTTGATCTAGAGATTGTGAGTCGTCAATCCCAATGAGTTGGTTAATCACTCTTAAATTGCTATTTAAAGTCGTTGAAAAGAGGTAAACACCACTCGCAAGCAAAACGATAGATACAGCAACAGCAAAGCGACTTTGTCGCTGGATCATTCTAAGATAAGTTTTGTTTTCGCCTGCAAAGTCCGATTCTGGGAGGATTTGAGAGTCCATCAAGAAGCGAGTGAAATAGGGCGTTTCAGTCAACTGTGTATGTTCTGAAGCAATGATCGGCAAATTGAAGTAGTTACTACAGCTCTTTGCTAATAGGTTGTATTTTCTACCACCTTGGATATTCGATATAAAAAACACTTCGCGGATATCAAGTGAATAGGAGCCAGTATTCAGTTCTGAGAGTCGCTCTATTACTGATGCGATCTCAGTTTGACATAACTCAAACTGTTTAGGGAAAGCTAATATAGCTTGCTTTTCATTTACGTCGTGAGAGTGGGAAGATGAATCCAGTGCATTACTCTCCATCACTTTGACTAAATTTCGAAAACTGTCGTGATAGTATTCAACGAATACTCCTTTAGCTTCCTTCAATGGGATTGATAAAAACTCGACCGATGTTTTTAGGGAGCTAAAGTGAATGTACTCCTTAAAACCTTCTAGTTTATCGAGCTTAGACATCATTAGATAAAGAGGGATTGCTGATGATGTTTTGTCACTTACTGATTCTAATCGATGGTTAAGAGCTGTTAATGTGTAATCTATTTGTTCCGATTCAGAGATAATTAGAAATTCAAAATCAATAAAAAATAGACAACCAGAAAATGGCTTTCTTGGTTTATGTGTAATGACTTCATCTACAAACGCATTCCATAAAGCGCTGTCATTACTTGATACTTCTTGAAATAACAGTCGTTGAGCCGGTTTGATATATACAGCAGAGTCAGATTCATACCATTCGAAAAAATCATTCTTTGCGGTACGAGTTTGATCCATCGGTTTGATCGCACTAGAGTTAAGTAGGAACTGAGTTCGACCCGCATGTTTATTGCCAATCATCAAATATATTGGCTTTTTATTTGAACGACAAAGAAGAGGGCGCATTACCATAGCTAGAGCTTCTTCCTCTGTTTCAAGTTTTAACGCTTTAGTGTTGTTTTTTTTCTTAAGCCACAGTGTCACCTGAAACAACGAATAGATAAGTGTGACAGCGCCTAAAGCAACCCAAAGGTAAAACTTGTCTGTTATATCTAGCCAAAGGATATAAGTAGCAGCGATCGTAGCTGCAAGAAAGAGAAAAACCACCGTTGATATAACAACAGGGTTTCTCATTAGTTTGTGTTTTAACATAAGCCTATTTCGTTGTTTTAAGTTTGTTGTATGATTTGGCCGTAAGACGTTTTCTTAATGTTACGGTTTAATAGCTTTAAGCTCAGACTCTAAGTTTTTAATTTTGTGTAAATAGACGTTGAGTATTTGAAGAGATTTCTGCAGCTCTTTTTGTTGTTTTTCTTTTTCTGCATATTCAATACGGCCAATCAACGGGAAAAGGGAGTTGCTGTATTCGTAAGCTTGTGCTGTTTTCTGACTTTCACTTCCTCTAATTGCATTTGCAAACACAGTTCTCGCGTTTGAGAAGCGTCTATGAAGTTTTATGTAATCTGCGTTTAGCTTTTGTTGCTCATTAGTGAATTCGTTTCGTAAACGTAAGACGGATGATGAGTCTGGGTAAAGCTTAGTTAAATCAATAGTCAATTGATTAAGAGTATCGATTTCGTACACTTTAATTGGATCGGAACCCCAATCTTTCATTAATTCATCTAATTGATTGACGACACTAGGCCTTACATCATCAGAAATCGAAGCGTATTCATATTTTAGTGAATTTACTATTTCATTCAGTTGTGGGATATCAGAAGTAACAATTTTTCTAGCCAACTCTTTTCGTTGATATTGTTTATAAATGAAATGAGAGGATAAAGCCAAAATTAGAGACCCAACGAGAAGGTAGATGACTAAATAATTCGAGGTCGCTTTTCCATCGACTTCAACTGCATTCTTAGGCTTGTTGTTAGACACATTAATTTTAATGGTTGATGGCTGAGCTACTGGTATTGCCTTTTTATGTTCTTCCGAAACGCGGAGTTTTTTTGTGTTTTCTGCTTCAAAGAGTTTTGCTTCGCTCTCTTTATGCTCATCAACCCATTGCTTTAAGGTTCGACGAATTCCCCCTAGTGAAGGCGCTTTTATACCGTAATGTAATCTGAGCTCTTCTTCTATTCTCAAACATAAACGGTGGCATGTTTCGATCAATAGAATGTCGTCGGAACTTGTTTTTATGGACTTAATTCGTTTATCTGTGTGTTCGACCATCCAATCAATCGCTCCGATCCTCGCGTTTGATTTTGTCACCTCTGGATATGCGGTGAACCAATAAATGACACACAAATCTAAGATAGAGTTAAGCCCTTCAACTAAACCTTTCAGGCCTTCGTTGTGCGTAGCGGCAACAGTAAAATAACAGCTACAACGGAAATCTTTACTGTTTTTGGACAGTATTTCTTTCGACAAAGTCTGGACTTTTTTCCAAGAAACTCTGCCTGTGACCTTGTTTATGTTATTAATTTGGCGCTTTATCTCTGTGAATTCATCTAACCCGTTAGGATTGGTTCCGTAGGGTTTTTCTTCATCAATGGGGCGTCTTGTAAAATCTGACGAGAGCATGATCTTAATATCCAACTGTATATACAATGAAATCTAAAAGCAGCGAAACCAAGAAAACTAGCCCGCATGATTTATAATATAGCTATATGATTATATTTTTTAAATGATTCTATAGTTAAAATGAATAATTTGAATATCAAACGGTTTGAAATGTTATGAATATAGCCCGCGTGCGATCGGGATCACAAAACCAAAAAAAAATACCGCACATCATAATTGTTTGTTATTTGAGCTTTCAATGATTCCAATCATTAAATTGACATTATTTTTGTGAAGTCGTACGCGTATTGCTAATAATGTTTATGCTTGTTAAGTGAACAGGCGTTGACGCATTTAATCATTATCTTGAATGTTGGCGGATACCTAATTTAAAAACTGAAGGACTTACTCTACGCTATTTACAAAAACGTATGCATGTTTGTTTTAAATTTGTGAGCGAAAATTACCCATATTTCCACTAACCCATTCAGTTATTTTGTTCTTAACACTTAACTTTTCTATTATTGATAGTTCTAATTCTAAAATGCCATTTTTTTGACTGATTTCTTAATGCACTTTCTAATAGATATATCGTTTTTTTTGCTAGTCATAACGTCGAAATTAGCTTGCAACGTGTTCTCCATCTTGTAAAAGAAATAATACTTGCTATCTTGCGCATCTAATTAATATATGGACGAATTCGGAGGGAAGCATGCGAAAGCTAAGTAAAATCGGTCTAATATCCACTATGTGCCTTTTTTCATCTATCGTGATAGCAAAGGGCGAAAGGTATGGTGGTTCAGTCAATATGCTGAACATTGATAGTATCGAATACAAAGAAGGAACGACTGGACAAGTCGATACATTGCGATACGGCTTAGTCCATACTCGTCCTATTGATGAAAGCAACAACAGATGGCGCTGGTGGTTAGGGTTAAATTATTTATCCGAAGACATCGAAGCCCCAAGTAATGGTGTTTACAACGAGGTGACTAACTACGAATTTCGCATTGTCCCCCAATTCGCATTAGGAAGTTGGTCAATATTTACGCCTTATATTGGCGCAGGTTTATCTTTGGGTTATTCACAATACTCTAACCGCTGGAAAGTCGATCACCAAGGCTTTAGGTATGGAGCACAACTTGAGGACATCGACCAATTTGAAGCCGGAGCTGTTGTCACTCTAGGTAGCGTAATTAAATTGGGTAGTAACCCTGACGCCCACTTGCAAATAGTCCCTCAAACTTCATACATCTTACCTTTTTATAACGAGGGTTTGGGTGGCATTGAGTTTAGTGTTTCTCTTCTGTTTTAAAGGTAATTCATGAGAATAAATCAACTGATTTTGGTGATCTCGAAGTGCCCTGAAGAGTACGTTGGTGCTAAGAGTATAGAGATGCCTGAAGAAGGAGGCTCTTTAGGACGAGAAGCTGGCTGTACCGTAACATTAACGGATCACAACCGATTTATATCTGGTACGCATTGTTTATTGAGTATATATGGAGACACCTATTACATTAGTGATGTCAGTACAAATGGCACGTTGGTGAATGGTAATAAGATCCTAAAGAATCAACCTGTCTCATTGTGTGATGGTGATAGGGTATCCCTTGGTCAGTATGAAGTTAGTATATCGCTAGAATTGATCACAACATCATACGATATTGCCTCTGAAATCGCCCCAGAAAGAGATTCCACCGATCCACTAATGAATTTGGATAAGTCAGTTGTTGAAGAGGATGTTGAATCTGGCGCACTTGAAGACCTTTTTATGGAAACAAAACCTGACGACGTAGACAGTCATGATCCCGTTGAGCATTTAAAGTTTTCGATGCAAAGAGACGACGATTATCTTGTTAGGGATGAAAGTAATGATAAAAATCTTGCGAGTGCATCGACAGAATCTCAAAGGCAAATTGTT
Organism: Vibrio sp. 10N.261.46.E11; assembly: GCF_041472735.1. NCBI lineage: Bacteria > Pseudomonadati > Pseudomonadota > Gammaproteobacteria > Vibrionales > Vibrionaceae > Vibrio > Vibrio sp. 10N.261.46.E11. The sequence continues at coordinate 10,334 of NZ_JBFRQW010000079.1, read as the reverse complement.
GATGATAGCTTAAGTATCCACTCTGAATTTGACCTACCTAATTTGATTCCTGAAGATTGGATGGGATTAGATGAAGAGGCCTCGGCTACTCTTCATGCACATAATCTTAATAACGAGGAAGAAATACCGGGTTACGTACAACCTATTCATGATGACGATTTAAACGGCAACCCTGAAAGCGCTATTGAACGTTCTTCTGTTCCCAAGCATACGTCGATTCCAGTGCAATCTGTTGTTAGTACCCGAAGTTCTGCGAATGTACAAAGTCATAAATGGGAGGAGGTGACACAAGAGTTTGTCCCACATGTTGAGACTCAAGAGCTGTCTTCGGAAAGCGAAAGTAGATCTCAGAACAATATCGCTCTGAGTGAGGCTTCATCTGAGAACATAACACATGCATTCTTCGAAGGGCTCGGTGCAGATATAGAAACCGATTCAAATCATGACGCTCTATTTTTTAAGCAAATGGGCGCGTGTTTACGATTGTGTATCGATAATTTGTACAAAAAATTACAGGGTGTTGAAGAACTTACAGACGAAAACTCGTTTACTAAGAATGAGCTTAGCTTAACCACGTTAATGCTAACCCTAAACAATCAAAACCTGTTAGCTCCAAATGAGCTCATTGAACAGATTTTGGATGAGCTTGATGAACATGACGCTTTGTATTTAAAAACAGTTAACGACCTTGTGTTCGATCAGTTAAAAGTGAACGACCCCCAAAAATTTGAAGATGTATTAAGCCAAGAAACCCGTTTTCTAAGTAAATCAAAGTTATGGCAAAAGTACGGAGAACATTATGACCAGAATACTCGTCAACTCCATGAATCGACATTCAAAGCGTTGATTAAAGAACGATACAATAAGGTTGCAAAAACGAATCATGCATAAACTAATAGCTCCTATTATCTTGTTCCTTTTATCAGGTTGTTCAATGTGGGAACAGTTCAAAGAATCTTCTGGAATAACGCCGGAAACTTCTTCGATTGAACTAGTTATTGAAGCGTCAGAACACCTAAATATACGCGAACAAGGGCAATCATCGCCAGTCATTTTGAGAATTCACGAATTAACGTCTCCCGTTATGTTCCGTAGTTTGGACTTCTTTGCTCTATTCGAAAATGATAAGGCCTCCTTGGGCGGCGAGTACATCAAACGGTACGAATATCAGCTGCAACCCGGTGATAAGCTGCATGAATTGTTAGAGCTAGACCCAACAACTAGAGCGCTAGGTTTTTCTGTCGCATTTAGAGATATTAATGGTTCATCTTGGCGTAAGGTCGAAGTGATCGAAGAGCAAAGTGAGTACTTCCTAAGATTAAAAGTAGAGGGTAGCGAATTATCTTCGAACAATACTCGCGGTATTGAACAGACGTATTTTTAAGGAATTGACGAATGTCTTTATATAACCCAGTTGTTTGGCAAGATGGTATGTTCATGAAGCCTCAGCACTTCCAACAGCTAGATAGGTCTCAAAGCAAATTATCTAACATGCTTAGCTCTAACAGCTCTCCTTTACATTGGGGAGTGAACAAAATCGAGATTAACACCGAGCTATTGGCTTTGGGCAAAATCGGGATCACACGTGCAGAAGGTATATTACAAGACCGCACGCCATTTGATTTACCGCTTCTTGCCGAACTTCCCGAAGTAAGAGATGTTGACGCATCTATTGCGGATAAAGTGGTGTACCTGTGTTGTCCATTGCCATCAGAGCGCTCGGAACTGTTTGGCGCAAGCGGCGATGGTGCTCGCTATAACATGGAAAGCCAAGAGGCCGTCGATTCATGTTATGAATCAGAAGACATGGCAAGTATTGTGGTGGGTAAGCTTAACTTCTTCTTGATGTACGAGCACGAGGACAAGAGTGCATATACATCCATTCCTATTTTAAAAATTTCGGAAGTCAAGCCAGATGGAAGCATTATTCTGGATGAGAACTATATCCCGACATGCATCGATATACACGCTTCTACAGTTTTGAGTAAGTTCGTGACAGAATTTGCTTCAATGCTAAAACACAGAGCAGAATCGATTGTTCAGCGTTTAGGTGTGGTTGACCAACAGGGAGTATCATCTGTTGCTGATTTTATGTTGTTACAAGCCTTAAATCGTTATGAACCGTTATTTTGGCATTTTGCTAGTGTAGAAGGTGTTCATCCCGAGTCGTTTTATCGAACCCTGTTACAAGCTGAAGGTGAACTGTCTACATTGTGTTCAGCATCTCGTAGACCGCAAGAGTTTACAAAATACAACCACCGCCAATTGACTGATTGTTTATCTCGTGCGCTTGATAGCGCAAAAATGACGCTAAGCGTGATGTCAGAGCAACGAGCAATACCTTTAACATTGAGAGAGCAAAGCTACGGAATTCGAACGGCAGCAATCCCAGATAGTAAGATCGTCGAATCTACGACGTTTATTCTTGCGGTTAAAGCAGACGTGCCACTTGATATTTTACATACACAGTTTGTAAGCCAAACTAAGATTGGTTCGATCGACAACATTCGCGATTTGATCAACTTACAACTGCCAGGCATAGAAATGAAACCAATGCCAGTGGTACCTCGAGCGTTACCTTACCATGCAGGTTACACCTATTTTGAATTGGATAAAGCGAGCGATGAATGGAGTACATTGAATAACGCAGCGGCCATCGCTGTCCATATTGCTGGTGACTTCGCGAACTTATCACTACAACTTTGGGCTGTGCGTTTATGAGTTACGTCGAAAACGATGTCACCGTAGTACTGTTCCAACCAGAACCAGGTAAACCAATGGAGGTGATGCCTGCACCTGATTTATCTAGGAATATTGCGGTAAGAGACCTAAATATAGAGAGCATGGGGGTTAACCCATTGGTCGATCAATTTACCTGGTTAATCGCCAGTCTCTCATGTATGTCTTCGATTCCTTGGTTGGACGATCCTGGCCCTTTTAGAGAACAAGTCGCACGAGAAATTCGCAAAGGTGAACGAAAGCTCAATGAAATGGAGTTGGATCGGGCATCAATATTGGTCATACGCTATTGCTTATGTGCTGCAATAGATGAATCTGTGTGTAGGCAAGAGTGGGGCGCTAATAGCCACTGGAGTACCAATAGCTTATTGTCTGAGTTCCATAACGAAACATCTGGTGGCGATAAATTCTTCACTATTTTAGAGCGTTTGAAAGCTGACCCACGAAAATATAGACACGTCATCGAATTCCTTTATCTATTGCTTCAACTTGGGTTCAAAGGAAAATATGGCCGAGAAGACCGTGGTAACGAAAAGCTTTCAGAGATAGGAAATACGATTTATCGTTTAGTTAGAGACGAGCGTTTAGCTGAACAGGAAAAAGTAACGTTAGTTAATTTAAAGGCGAAGTACTTAAAAAAACCGCTAAAACGGGTTATTTCACCGAAGTTAATTCTTGGTGTTAGTACAGCCATCTTTGGCGTTATGTATGTCGCAACCTACTTGATTATTGACCTGAAATTTCAGCAGCTTCTAGATGTATATCAATAGCATCCGATTTAATCATGAGATCTGCAGTCCATTTTTTAAATTAGGCTCAAACTAACAGGCTCTACTTTCATTTTAACTACGTACTTAGAGAGATTGCACCCAGCGCTCTCTTTTATTATGCATTCATTGGAATTTAATTGGACTTACTATGGCCGTAACAGTTTGTGCGAATGGACTCAGCGTAGTTCATCAAGGCTCGGGAGGAGAAGCGAACGCAACGCTTCCTGATGTTTGTTTAACAACAGTCGGCAACGCTGTTGTACCTATTCCCTATGGCAATAATGCAAAGTCTGCTGATTTAGCAGGCGGTACCACTACCGTTTCTATGGATGGTGGTAACAGCATTGCTATTAAAGGCAGTAAATTCAGTGCCAGTACTGGCGATGCCGGTGGTGACAAAAAGGGTGTCTCCTCTGGCACCATTGAAGCCGAGGCAGAATTCATATCGGCTTCTCCTACCGTTAAATTTGAAGGCGTCGGTGTATGTCGCCTGTCTGATCAAATGACGATGAACAAAGCCAACACCATGTGTTTAGGTGGCGCGCAAAACCCTTCGGTTTCAGTAACCGAAGAGCAAGAAGGGACGTATACGGTTGATGTTAAAGTCACATATGAAGATGGAACTGGGTTTCAGGCTCCATATAAGTTGATAGATAGCGGTGGAGCTCACTTTGAAGGTACTCTTGACGAGAAGGGAGAAGCTAGCATCAGCGGTATTGCACGGGGAACTTTTCAAATTGAATATGGCGAGGACATTAGAGATTTTCAGCCTGATAAAAAATATGTCAACACAAACCCATATTATAAGAAAACCTTTGACCCTCATGAGTTGATCGAAAGTATTAAAATAGGTCAAGTAGGTTTCTGGGAAGCTGCCAAAAATCAATCTTCAACAGTTGGCAGCTGGCTCTGGGGGGTTATTGTAGGGGATTTTAATAAAGATCCCACAACTGCCCAGATAATGTTAAATACATTACTTGGTGTAGTCCCGGGAATTGATCAGGTTCTCGATGCAAGGGATATAGCTGCTAACATCTTGTTCCTTAGTGAAGAAGATAATCAGAACAACCAAGAAGCATGGTTAGATCTGGCATTGTCGGGTATCGGCGCCATACCAACTTTGGGTTCAGTTCTAAAAGGAGTTGGAAAGGCAGTAAAGTCAGACAAATCTCGTGATGACGTTTTTGCTCTTGTTAGAGAATATGGTAAAGGTGATGTAGATAAGTTCTTAACGAATCTTGATTGGAATGCTATTAAGTACGAAGTCTTACAAATTATCTCTGAGGCGATTTTGAGTTTCTCTGATGTATTAGACGAGCTAGCAAAAAAAGCCTCTTTATTTGGCTACGATGAATATGCGCTGGAAATTGGAAATTTTAAATCTCAGGTTGAAGCCGTCGAAAAGCAGGCACACCAACATATTCCTGATGCTTTAATGTTTCTGAAAGACAAAGTCGATATGAGCCTTAGAAGAGGAAAATCTAAATCGAATGCTGGCTCTCAATCAGATAAAGGGTCTGCTGAGGCGGGTACGCATGATGATAAAGTCAGCCAAGAAAAGAAAGAGAAGAAGCCCGATAAATGTTGGCTATGCGAGAAGAAAGTAGGGAAGAAGAAAACAGAAAAGCCTTCGGCGACTTACTGTGACCAAAATGGTTTTAAAGGTAAGCACCATAAAAAAACGGACGGTGAGTATGGTTTCGCAGGGCGAGGAACATCTGGGAATGGTCATTATCCATGGCTTAAACTAAAGGCGCACAACAATCGAAAAAATGCTTCTTCAATGCAGCATCCACTCTATGCTCGTTGTTATGACAGAGACTTGAACGGTAAGTATGTTAGACCTCAACAAATTTGGGATAACGAGGAAGGATTAGATGCATTTCAAGAACTAAAAGCCTTAGGAGTTACTGAGAAAGACAAAATGGAAGGTCTTGAGAAGAACTTGCAAGCCCATCATATAATTACTGTTAATGAAATGGAAAATAATGATTTTCTTTTCAAAAAGCTACCGTATCTTGGATACAATCTTAACGATTGGCATAATATAGTTGTTTTGCCTGGTATTCCCGAACTGGCATGTTTCTATGAAATGCCTTTACATAGTGGATCACATCCAACACCTTATACTGACAATGTGAAAAGAAGGTTGAGCTTATTAAGAAATGCTATTCTAGGTTCTAAATATTGCAATGAAAACGACTCTAAAGCACTAGAACTAATAGTAAAGGAGATGCAACAGCATAGCTTAGATGTTTATAAGCAGATAACCCAATTCCGTAGAATGGGTGCTTTGAACCACTCTAACTACGATGTTTATAAAAAAGGAAACAAGGGGTGCTGTAATAAACTTAAACATTCAGATATAGAGAACGATTCAACTCCTTGCAGACATCGAACATTATCGAAAATGGATGCTTCTGTGCATCATGACTTTAGAACCACTAAAGGTGGCACTCCGGCGCGTATTCCTTATGCTGGCGTGGTGATTTCAAAATTAGGGTATTAAGAATGGATTACTATCTGTTATTCAGTAGATTCGAAAATGGTGAAGGAAGTTTTTCTGTCCAGGAGCCGTGGAATTTAGTTTTAGAATATACATTACCTCAAAGTAAACTATTAAAAACTCGAGGAGTTTACCAAGTGGATCAATGTTACGCCGAACGTGGGATGTCCGATTTCCTAAAAGTGGGAATTGGTAAGCTTGCGAGTGAAAAGATACAGCGGGTCTTTTATGAGTATGGGTTTACAGGAATTCAATTCGTTCCAGTCGATGTTGAAAGTAGTGGATTGCATCATAATTATGCATTTATGAATCCAACCGCCCATTATGATTTACTTGATCCCGATGCATCTGAAGCAAGAGATTTGAATGACCATTATGGAGGTTATTCTAGTGTGATTGAAGAGGTTATCGATATAGATAAATTTAAATCAACAAATATCGAATATGACTGCTTCACTTTATCCACTTATAAGGATCCTTATTATGTTAGTGAGAAGGTTAAGGAAGCATTAGAAGAAGCCGGAGTCACTGGAATTGAATTCATACCTATGGAGTTTGCATGATTGAACAGAAGTTTAAGCAAGACGGTTTGCTTTCGGAAACTAAGTCGAACTCATTGTTTCCCAAAATACCGGATTTGGTTCTAGTCTTTTTTCCTTCACCAGGAGTATTTGTAAGAGATACCCTGAAAGTACCGGATGGTTTTAAAACTGAAACAGTAACTTATTATGAAGCCGATGGAGAGCCTTTTGAAAATATGTATGTCTTTTTGCCAGCAGTCTTACAAAGCCAATATGATACTGGAAGAAATGATACTGGCATTGTTTATAGTAAAGATTCGCTTAAGTTTGAATCAGCGCTAATTCAGGCTTTGTTCGAGCAAGGTCCTACAGTGATAGAACATCGTTCAAGTTGATCTGAATAATACATATTCGCTTCTATTCGATGGTCAAATTCGTTCACCTAGCAACAAGTTTTAACTATCAAAGTTGAAGACAATTCCACTAGATTAAAGACTTAAAGTCTGCTGGCTGTGACGACGTTTGGTATGATATAACAGCTCCATATGGTCGTTATTAGACCGTCAGAATTAAAAGCGCCGCAAGGCGCTTTTTACGTTTATTTGCGGCGTTTTTTGAGTTAAGCGAACGCATCGCTTCCTGATGTTTGTTTAACAACAGTCGGCAACTCTGTTGTACCTATTCCCTATGGCAATAATGCAAAATCCGCTGATTTAGCTGGCGGCACCACTACCGTTTCTATGGGTGGTGGTAACAGCATTGCTATTAAAGGCAGTAAATTCAGTGCCAGTACTGGCGATGCCGGTGGTGATAAAAAGGGCGTAGCTTCTGGCACTATTGAAGCCGAGGCCGAATTCATATCAGCTTCTCCTACCGTTAAATTTGAAGGCGTCGGTGTATGTCGCCTGTCTGATCAAATGACGATGAATAAAGCCAACACCATGTGTTTAGGCGGCGCTCAAAACCCTTCGGTTTCAGTAACCGAAGATCAAGAAGGGACGTATACGGTTGATCTATTTCTTTCATACTCTGATGGAGAACCTGTTCAAGGTGCGACATATAAACTGGTCGATCAAACCGGCGCTGCCTTTGAAGGCACATTAGATAATGTAGGCAAAGCTTCGGTGGGTGGCGTTGCCCCGGGAGAGTTTAACATTGATTATGGTGAAGACAGTCGTGAGTTCATGCCGAACATCCCAACTAAAACCAACCCTAATTTCAATCCAAATGCGAATGCCCAATTAATTATTGAAGAAGCAAAGCGAGGCGAGGTTGGTTTCTGGGAAAACTCTTGGAAGAGAATGTCAGGGGCTGCCAGTTGGATCTGGGGGGTAATTTTAGGTGACTTTAATGATGATGCATCGGTAGAGCAAATCATAGCCAACACAGCGTTGACCATGCTCCCCGTCGTAGACCAAGCTGCGGATGTGCGAGATCTCTCAGCCAATATCATGACACTATTAAGTGAAGAAGAGCGAGAGAAGCCAGAAAATTGGTTGGCACTCTCTCTGACTTTGATTGGCTGTGTCCCAACGTTTGGTAGTGCGGTTAAAGGTACATGTAAAGTTGCTTTGAAAGGTGGTAAGGGCACATCGAAAGACACTTTACTCGCGGTACTTCGTGGGATAGGTAAAGGCGACCCAGAAAAGTTCTTACGTACATTAGATTGGGTTGATTACGCCAAGCAGGCGAGCAACATTGTGTCGGATGTTTTAAAACCCTGTATCGAAGTAGCAAGTGAGCTCGCTTCTTACGCTAATCGCATGGGCGCAGACGAACTAGCAGAATACTTCTTAAAGTTAGCCGATGAAGTGAAAATCATCGATAAAATGGTGCCGGATAAACTAAGAGAAGCGATGGGTGAGTTTGACCAGTTATTCGCTCGAATTTTGGGTAAAAGTGAGAGAGCATACCCTGCAAAGGTAAAGCATGGGTCTGGTGATACTGCGCAATCTGGTAAAAATACTAGTAAGGCGAATCAAGAGAAAGATAAAGATGAATTTATTTGTCCTGTTTGTAAGAAGAAACCTGAAAAATGTGATGCTTATTAGAGGTCAATACCATCATGGCTAAAAACTCAACTGTAAAAAAACACAGTCTTGTAAAAGGCTCAGGGCCTGCTTTAGCAAAATCCATCAAATCTAAGCACTATAAGTCGGGCTTCAATGAACATTTATGGGCGGATGGACGTTTGAAAGGGGATGACGGACAGTTCGGACTTCAGGCTCACCACATCATAACAACTAAAAACTTAGATACTCCAGACTGGAAAAAATACAGAGAAGCATATGAGTATGATATAAACACCTGGAAAAATGGGGTAATGTTCCCTTCCAAAACGGATATTGCTTGTAAAGTCAATACACACGTCCATAAGTCTGGCCATGGTGGAGGCTTGGACTTCAAGACCGAGCAAGAACAGTTTTGGGAAACAAGTTCAGATCCTGAAAGTGGTGAAGTAACATCAATTCCGGTAACAAAGGTTCCTGATCCTGTAGTAACTAAGTTACGGCTGGAAGATATAAAGTATATAAAATCGGTTAATCGAGATATTAAAGGTGTAAAAGAAAATGCCCAAAGGAAGTATTATTGTAAGACAGGAAATACAAGATATTTTCAGTCTGATTTAGATGGGGTCTCTGAAGATATTTTAGTGTGTTTAGATAGCTTTTTATATACAATTTCGACTTTTGGCCATGATTACTCTCCGGCAAGCCCGAATTCAACTTCGAAGTGCGACACTCTCCAATATCAAGCAACTAATGCCATTTCTTTAAAGACAATCGCTGGTTGCTTGAAGTCTAAACACTTTTTCGGTCGATAATTTATCCGTGATACAGCGAATTCAATATCGCTGTCTGTTACCGTTGTTAAGTCGGTTCCTTTCTTCACATACTGCCTTAAAAGCCCGTTAGCATTCTCATTGGCTCCACGCTCCCAAGAGCTATAAGGATGGGCAAAGTACACATCAGCCTCCAACGCCTTTGCGATGGTTTCATGGCCTGCAAACTCTCTCCCGTTATCTGCCGTGATGGTATGGACATGTTCCTTATAAGGCATGAGTAGTTCTATGGTGGCTTTAGTGACATCATCTGCTGACTTCGATGGCACCTTCTTGACCACGTAAAATCGTGTTTTACGCTCTAAAATTGTTACCATAGCTCCTGTGCCATGTTTGCCTAATACGGTGTCGATTTCCCAATCACCCAATAGCTTCTTACTGTCAACGATGCTTGGCCTATCATCAATAGAAACAGCATTCTTGATCGCTGGCGCTTTCTCTTTTCTACCGCGACGATACCGCTTGTGACCTTGCCTCAAGTGGCGATATAACTTGCCTCCCAAGCGTTTATCCTGCGCAACAAATCGATAGATCCACTCATGGCTGACAGCAGCACCGACTCTAGTTAATACACTGGAAATCTGCTCTGGACTCCAATCCGATTCTAAAAGGAGGCGGATAAAATCAACACGCTCCTGAGGTATTCTGTATTTACGAGCTGATGTGCGTTTTTTGATTGAGAATACCTGAGCTTCGCTTGGGCAATAATGACTGCCTTTGCTGCCGCGTTTAAGCTCCCGATATACCGTAGAGCGATGGCACTGAACGGTTTTAGCTATTTCAGAAACCGAAATCCCCTGTTCCAAAAGAGCAGAAATCTGGTATCTTCTGCCCTCGGTCAACTGCTGATAATTCATGGTAGTACTGCTTGTTTCTTTGGCGAGAAGAGCGTACCACTTTCAGCAGTTGGCTTCCTCTTCTACACCTTTCCATGAATGTCGCACTTATTATCTGAA
>NZ_JBFRQW010000078.1:0-37509 GCF_041472735.1 Vibrio sp. 10N.261.46.E11 | reverse complement strand
CGCGATGAACCTTAAAAAAGGGCTTCCATTAGGAAACCCTTTTTTAATGTTAATCTATGTGAAGCAATTCAACTCAATAAAAGTCAGTTAGACCGGCAAAGCAGCAATGGTGCCGTTAACTTCTTTAAAAATAGTGAGCTTTTGTTTATCTGAAACTTCAGGGAGAAGCACCTTGCCTTGGTCGAAGCGAAACTCTCCGATACCCTCAATAGCAAACTGGCCTTTGAACAGGACTTTAACGAAACGCGCCACCTGATGTGGACGGTAAGTAGAAAAATTTCTTAACATAATACAACCTCAATTCCATTTGAGTACTACAGTCACGCGCCTGAATGCCACCGTATTCAAAACACATAAAATCGCTAATTCCTTTAGCAAACAGCAAGATAATCTATTGTTCATCTCGATATTGATGCATTATACCTTTTGGTAACAAGCCTGCAACTTATTTCTACGCCGTACGATAAAGAGTTAAAGAGTTAAAGAGGCATTTTTCAAAATTCATATTATACTTCCAGTGCAAACCAATAAGCGGAACAAAAATATAATGAAAAACAAAACTCTACTGGCTTTTTTAGCCGCAGCCTCTCCATTTTTCGCCAATGCTCACAACTTATCTGTAGGTGAAACTCTGCCTGCTGTCGATGTTAGCAACTATGGTGAAATCGTTCTAAACGACGGCAATACCGGATATCAAGCTTGGGCAACCAGCAATCTCCTAGGTAAAGTTCGCGTCGTTCAAGCTATCGCTGGCCGTAGCAGCTCAAAAGAGCTCAACGCACCACTAATGGCAGCAATTACAGCATCGAAATTCTCAGAAGACAGCTACCAAACCACCACCATCATCAACCAAGATGATGCGATTTGGGGAACTGGATCTTTTGTTAAATCGTCAGCAGAAAGTAGCAAAGAAGAATTTCCATGGTCTTCTATGGTGCTAGATGAAGACGGAATCGTAGCGTCATCATGGGCTTTAAAAGAAGAGAGCTCAGCGATTATCGTTCAAGACAAGCAAGGTAAAATATTGTTTATTAAAGAAGGGGCATTAAACGACTCAGAAGTTACTCAAGTTATTGAGTTGATTAAAGCGAGCCTTTAATAAGATATTCGCGTCTTTTTCGAGACCTGACCAAAGGATATTGTTATATTATAACAGTATCCTTTTTTAATTCTGTGGTTAAGCATCCTGATGTGGAAAAACACACCTAATAATGTGAAACGTAAAACAGGCTTCTTGCTTGGGCTGATGCTCATGTTGAGCGTGTTGGCAGCGACACATATTGTGGATATCGACCCACATCATCACTCTTCACATCATTGTGAGCTGTTTTCGATAAATCAGTTCATAACGGCGCATTCACTTCCACAGATCCCAGAGTTCCATTCGGAATTTACTGTCGCTATCACAGAGTCAGTCATTTCGTTACAGCGCCTGTATTTAGCTTATTTAGCACGTTCACCTCCTGTAAAGATTTCTTAATTACCACTACTTTTTAATTAACCTTTATTCAGGAAAAAAACATGAAACCTACTATTCTAGCCGTTGTTATCGGTATGACTGTCTCTACTAATGTTCTAGCTAACGAAGAATTCCGCTCTCACGAAGCACACGTGCACGGTAAAGTTGAGGTGAACATCGCTCAAGATGGGCAAGAACTACTTGTTGAAGTAACAGCTCCCGGCGCTGATGTGGTTGGCTTTGAACATGCTCCAGAAACTGCTGAGCAAAAGAAAGTATTTGAACAAGCGATTGCGCAATTAAACAAGCCAGATGAGCTATTTGGTTTCAAAAATGCAAGCTGTACTCTGAAGTTCAAGTCGGTGACGAACACCTTGGAAGGCGATCATGATGACCATGAAGGCCATGACCACGCTGAGCACGATCATGACGACCACAAAGGCCATGACCACGCTGAACACGACCATGATGACCACAAAGGCCATGACCACGCTGAACACGATCATGACGACCACAAAGGCCATGACCATGCAGAACACGATCATGACGACCACAAAGGCCATGATCACGCAGAACACGACCATGATGACCACAAAGGCCATGACCATGCAGAACACGATCATGATGACCATGAAGGCCACGACCATTCAGAAGGTGGGCACGGCGAATTCACTGTCGAGTACCATTACCAATGTTCAGATATTGCGAAGCTAGATACCGTGAGCACTCAATGGTTCTCTAAGTTCAGCAACACAAAATCAATGACGGTAAACCTTCTAACTGACAGCGCTCAAATTCAAGAAGTGCTTAACGCAGATCGTATTAGTTTTCGATTCTAATCCGTATTAGATTGAATTAAACGTAGATACGCAGCCAAGTAAGTAGTCACTTACTTGGTTGTGCAAATCGGTGTGTTCTGGGAATTTATTTTTCTAATAGCTGTCCAGTAAATACACCGCTTTAATCATTGGAGCTAATATGTCTTTTGACAGTTCATCACTTGTGGTCAAACTCGAAAATATCAGCTTTCGTTGGAAGCCTGAATTACCCCCAACGCTAGAGATCCCCTCACTGCATATCCAAGCCCAAGAGCACCTTTTCATCAAAGGGCCTAGTGGTTGTGGGAAATCAACATTGTTAGGGTTACTGACCGGAATCAACCAAGCTGAACAAGGCGAAGTATCTATCCTTGGCCAAGACCTCACACAGCTAACACCTCGTCAGAGGGACAAGTTCAGAGCCGATCATATTGGCTATATATTCCAACAATTTAATCTGCTTCCTTATTTGTCAGTGATCGACAATGTGACGCTTCCTTGCCAGTTTTCAAAGATTCGCAAGCAGCAAGTTGCTGAAAGTCAGAACAGCCTGCAAGCAACCGCTCAAGAATTATTACTACGATTAAAGCTACCTCAAGCTCTAATGGACAAGCCTGTTACCGAATTGAGCATTGGTCAACAACAACGTGTTGCTGCCGCTCGTGCTTTGATCGGCCAACCGAAAATCATTATTGCCGACGAGCCAACCTCGGCTCTGGATCATGACAACCGAGAAGCCTTCATCGAATTGTTACTAGAGCAAGCAAATCAAGCCGGGTCTACTCTGATATTTGTCAGTCACGATCCAACATTAGAAAAACTGTTCACTCGAACCATAGATTTAAAAACCGTTAACCAAGCTAAGGTTGTCGTATGAAAGTAATTACTCACTTAGCCCTAAAAAGCGTACTCAACCGTAAAGCCACCGCTATTCTGACGATTCTCACCGTGGCAGTGTCAGTGATTCTATTACTCGGTGTTGAACGTGTAAGAACCGAAGCAAAAAGCAGTTTTGCCAATACGATTTCAGGAACAGACCTTATTGTTGGTGGCCGCTCTGGTCAGGTAAACCTACTGCTTTATTCGGTATTTAGGATTGGTAATGCAACCAACAATATCGACTGGAAAAGCTATCAAGAATTTAGCCAGCATAATGCTGTAAAGTGGGCGATACCCATCTCATTGGGAGATTCACATAAAGGCTTCCGTGTTATGGGTACAAACCATAGTTACTTCGAGAAGTATCGCTATGGAAGTAAGCAACCACTTACTTTTCAACAAGGCAAAGAGTTCAATCAGCTATTTGATGTCGTGATTGGTGCCGATGTCGCGAAGAAGTTAGATTACAAGATTGGCGATCACATCATTCTGGCGCACGGTATCAGTGATGTCGCCTTCAGTCGTCACGATAATCTGCCCTTCAAGATTGTAGGAATACTTGCACCAACAGGAACGCCGGTAGACAAGACCGTGCATGTTTCGTTAGAGGCTATTGAAGCGATTCATGTTGGCTGGGAGTCAGGTGCTAACCTAGGACACACACCGGATGCCGAAACCTTAAAGACTTTTGATTTCCAACCGAAGCAGATTACCGCAATGATGCTCGGGCTGAATTCGAAGATCCAAACCTTCGCACTGCAAAGAGAAATCAATAACTACCGTCAAGAACCGTTGAGCGCCATTATGCCGGGCATTGCCCTTCACGAATTGTGGGGAATGATGGCTGTAGCAGAACAAGCATTGTTAATTGTTTCAGGATTTGTTGTTGTCGCCGGTTTATTGGGCATGCTCAGTAGCCTACTCACTAGTTTACAAGAAAGGCGTCGCGAGATGGCCATCCTGCGTGCAATGGGCGCAAGACCTCGCCATGTGTTTGGTTTACTGATCAGTGAAGCAAGTGCCCTAACCTTCCTCGGTATCACATTGGGTGTTGCCGTGTTGTTTGCGCTAATCGCAGTAGTTGCTCCTATTGTGCAACAAAGTTATGGTATCAACATATCGATATCCGCAATCACACCTCATGAGTGGAAACTGCTTATGTTGGTGCAAGTTGCCGGAATCATTATTGGCTTTATTCCCGCTTTCAGAGCTTACCGTCAGTCATTGTCTGATGGCATGACTATTCGAATCTAAAATAGGAACCTATGATGCAACGCAAATTCCTACTGATACTTGGGTTACTTATGTTCCCATTTATCAGCACAGCTCACGCTGAAACCACTCAGACTGACGAATCGGTATTAACACTCGATTGGATTGACTTGATTCCAGAGTCAGAGCGAGCACAACTCGACTCATTTGGCATGCCGATGGTTAACCACGACAGTATGGACAAACCTCAACAATCGACACTTGGCGCTGTTCGCCCAGAGCTGAATGGCAGCACAGTCAAGATTCCTGGCTTTGTGATTCCATTGGAAGGCGATGAGAACATGATCACTGAGTTTCTGTTAGTACCGTACTTTGGCGCATGTATCCACGTACCGCCACCGCCGCCGAACCAAATCATCTACGTGAAGTTCCCTAAAGGTGCACCAATACAGCAGCTATGGGATGTGATTTATTTAGTAGGTACACTAAAAACCGAGTCAATAAGCCACGACTTAGCTCAAACCGGTTATCTTATTGAAGGTACTGCGATTGAAGAATATGACGACATGTAGTCATTAGAAGGGTGGCTCAAGGATGAGCTGCCGTCACTGAACGAGTGAGATCATTCAATAACAGTTTAATAACGATGATTTTATTCTAAATTATGCGATGTAATTAGATAAGTACGCTAGAACAGCGACATAAGTAGCGAGTAATAACCCTATACTAAGCTGTTTCTTCAGCTTGTTATCATTGACTTGATTCATAACTCCTCCTTGAGAATTACAACAAATTTAACATTTTATTATCATTAGCAAAAGTAAAATTTTGTTGAAACCTTCAACTCTGCACGCAAAATCTAGCCACCAATAAGATAAAGAGTTACATTTTAGATAGTTAAGTCGTTTCCTTAGGGTACTCTTATGTCAGAAACCAAACAGCCAGTGATCATTGAGCATGCTAGCGATACACAGCAAAAGCATGAGAAAAAGCCTCATATTGCCGACAGTGCAAGCAGAATGCGGCACATCGCACAAAGCTTCGGCCTCGATTCCTTAATTAGTCATAGTGCAAAGCCAAACGATAAAGCTGAGAGTACCCTTATCGAACGGGCACTATTGCGAGAGAAAAAACGTAGAGAGCTTCGCCAAAAGAACCTAGAACAGATTCTAAAGTTGGCGCACTCTTCATGTAAGGATGAAGCGGCGGGCGACCCGGATCAGGACTGGCTATACCGTTTCTTCGATATGGCACAAGAGATCCACAATACATCGATGCAGAGGCTATGGGCTCAAGTACTGAAACGAGAAGTCACCAACCCAGGCTCGACGTCGATGAAAGCGCTGCAGATCTTAAAAGACATGACACCAAAAGAAGCGCTCACCCTGCAAAGAGCAGCTTCATTAGGCTGCAGTTTTGGTAGTGATAACAGCAGAAAGCTATTACTTGGATTTAAATCCCATGCTGGACTGTTCAGCTTTGGTAAAAGAGACACCACCAACACCATCAACCTTGGTGGACACAACCTTCCCTACTCTAGCTTGCTCCATTTGATTGAACTCGGGATTATTCTCGGCACAGAGTTGGAATCAGGGGAAATTGATTTCGATCCAGCTCTGCACCTAACCTATCAAGGTAAAGGTATGTCACTAGCACCGTTATCAAAAGGGGTGAAGCTGGTGTACTACCGATTCAGCCCAACAGGCAACGAACTGTGTACCTTGCTTGGCAACAAACCCAACATGCAGTATTACGACCAATTGATTGCGCTATTGAGCCAAAAATTCACGGTGCAGACAGAAGTGAAAAGCAGTGTGAACTACACCATCTAGAGGATAGGTTTCTTGTCTCGGTAAACCAAGGTTGCTCTATTTATCCGTTGGCAATAAACAGATAAATAACTGAGCAGCCTTAGTCATACCAGCGATCTCAATTGGATAAAATATTACGCTTCTCTAAAGCATCAATACACAATTCGACCAGTTCATCGAGTGTCTTTTCGCCCGCAGGAAGATCTATCTCAGGATGCTTAGGCGCTTCGTACACTGAACTAATACCAGTAAAGTTCGGGATTTCTCCAGCGCGTGCTTTTTTATACAGACCTTTCGGGTCTCGCTGCTCACACACCTCAAGTGGTGTGTTTACAAATACCTCAAGAAACTCACCTTCCGGCAATAAGTCTCGCACCAACTGTCTTTCAGCTTGATGTGGGGAAATAAACGCTGACAAGACGATCAAGCCCGCATCCGCCATCAATTTAGCGAGTTCACCAATACGACGGATATTCTCTCTACGGTCTTGCTCAGAAAAGCCAAGGTCACTACATAATCCATGACGGACATTGTCGCCATCCAATAAGTAAGTATGGTAACCAAGCTGTGCCAAGCGATTTTCTAATGCGCCAGCGACTGTCGATTTACCAGAACCAGACAACCCCGTGAACCAGAGCACAGCTGGCTTTTGTGATTTCAGATCCGCGCGAAATGTTTTATCAATCGAGTGTTGATGCCACACAACATTCTCATCTTTTGGTTTGAGTACTGCGGTCATAATTAGTCCTTTAAATAAACAGCATTAAAATGGGAAAAAATAAGGAATTAGGGTCAATACCAAACCCGAATAAACAATCGAGATTGGAATACCAATACGCAGGTAATCCGTAAGATGGTAATTACCTACGCTATAAACTAGTAAGTTGGTTTGGTAGCCGTATGGAGAGATGAAACTAGCACTGGCACCAAATAGTACCGCCATGATAAACGGCATGGGATCGACGCCATAGCCTACCGCCATGCTGTAACCAATAGGAAATGAGAGTGCTGCAGCCGCATTATTGGTAACAAGCTCAGTCAGAACCAAAGTCATAAAGTAAGTCGCAACTAACGCGCCGAACACTCCCCAACCATTAAAGGCCTCCATGAACATCAACCCCATGCGCTCAGATAGTCCTGATGAAATCATCAGTTGAGCAATAGACAGCGCAGAGCCCACGATCACCACAATATCAACCGGAAAACGGCGACGAAGTTCACCAAGTTGTACCACGCCAAATGCCACCAGCAATAGTAAGAAACCAGCTAAGCCTTTGATAATAGGTACTACATCAACAAGAGCGAGGCCAATTACGCTAGCAAAGCCGAGCAACACAAACGTCGATTTATCGGTATCAAGCTTGGCACTCGAATCTAAGTCATTCATCAACACAAACTCTTTATTGTGTTGTTGGCGCTGTTCTTCAAAGCGTTTACCGGGAACCAAAATCAAGGTATCACCAGCGGTCAATGTGATATTCCCTAACCCACCTTCAAGGCGTTCATGACCACGACGAATAGCAACCACAACTGCATCGAAACGGTCTCTAAACTGGCTGGTTTTCAGTGTTTTGTTACAAAAGCTTGCCGATGAACTCACCACAACTTCAACGAAGCTCTGACCGTTAAGATGATGCTGACCAAACAGAGTCAGTCCTTGGATTTCTTGCAGTGTCGCCACGCTCTCGACATCACCACAAAACAGCAATCGGTCACGAGCTTGAAGAATAAAATCAGGGTCAATCGAAGCCGTGGTTTTACCGTCGCGAATCACTTCCGCTAAGAACAGTTTTCTCAATGCTCGGAGGTTATTTTCACTTACGCTGCGGCCGACTAACGGTGAGCCGGGCTCAACTCTCGCTTCTAGAAAGTAAGGCAGATCATCTTGGGAACCATCATCGTAGCTTGGTAAGAAGTAACTCAGAGGGATAAGGATCAACACACCGCCGACTAAAACAGCTAAACCGATCAAAGTGGGTGTAAAAAAGTTTAAGCTTGGCAGTCCGGCATCTTCAACAAAGCTATTGATGATCAAGTTGGTTGAGGTACCGATCAATGTCAGTGTTCCACCAAGAATAGCAGCGTATGACAAAGGAATAAGTAACTTAGATGGCGCATGCTGTTGATTACGTTTGATCGCTCCGATCAAAGAGACAACTACTGCCGTATTATTAGTAAAAGAAGAAAGTAACGCTGTGGAAATACCTAACTTCGCAACCACAGTACCTAGCCTACCTTCAGAGATATTGCGGCTAACCCAGCTGATTAAGCGAGTTTTCTCCAACGCACTTGATGCGAGGATCAGAAGAATTAAAGTCAGTAATGAGGAGTTAGTGAAATTATTGGCTAAGCTCGACAAGTCGATCATACCAGCCATAAAAGCAATAAACGCCGCACCAGCAAAAATAAAGCTTGGCTTAATACGGGTAACGAGCAGGCAAGTAATAATGCCGAGCAAAATCGCTAATACAAATCCTTGTTGCCACATATACCCGTCCTTTATGGCGGAAACGATCGGTTTCCGCCTGATTCAATAAGCTGTTACTTAGTCGTTTATGACTTCAGTAGTTGGCTTAAATCTTTGGCATCCCAATGAGGGAAATGCTTGCGAACCAATGCGTTGAACTCAAGTTCAAATGCAGAGAAGTTACCCACTTGCTGTTCAACAGAGTCCAAACGGTCTCGAATCAAACCTGCGCCAACCGTCACGTTAGTTAGACGGTCGATAACGATGAAGCCACCGGTATCGGCACTCTCACGGTATTTATCCAGCGCGACAGTCTCGTTCAGTGACCATTCACACAAACCAATGCCATTAAGTGGCAACTCATCAACAGCGTGAGTCGACAGGTTGTTGATGTCATACTGGTGACGAACGGTTTCAACTTGACCGACAGTTTTCTTGCCTGCGATCTTGATGTCGTAAGCTTTACCCGGTTGCAGTGGTTGTTCTGTCATCCACACGATGTCAGCCAATACATGGTTAGTAGATTCAATTTGCGCGTTTTCCAGCACAATCAAATCACCACGGCTGATGTCGATCTCATCTTCAAGGGTCAGCGTTACCGCCAAGCCCGCTTGTGCAGATTCCAAATCACCATCAAAGGTCACGATACGTGCAACCTTAGACGTTTTGCCTGACGGCAGTGCTTTGATTTCGTCACCTACACTGACACGGCCAGAGGCCACTGTGCCTGCAAAGCCACGGAAATCTAAGTTCGGACGATTCACATACTGCACAGGGAAACGGAATTCACCCGCAGAGCGTTTTTGGTCAATGTCTACGTTCTCTAACACTTCTAATAGAGACGGACCTTCGAACCATGCAAGCTCTTTGCTTGGCGCAGCAACGTTAATGCCTTCAAGTGCCGAAACTGGCAAAATTTGAATGTTAGTTTCGCCCTCTAGGTTTTCAGCAAACTCTAGGTACTGATCGCGAATCTCCTCAAAACGATCTTGCGAGTACTCGACGAGATCCATTTTGTTGACTGCAACGATGAAATGCTTCAAACCAAGCAAGTTAGAAATAAACGAGTGACGACGCGTTTGATCCAGTACACCCTTACGAGCATCAATCAAGATCACAGCCAGATCACACGTTGAAGCGCCTGTTGCCATATTACGCGTGTACTGCTCATGCCCAGGGGTATCAGCAATAATGAATTTACGCTTTTGAGTCGAGAAGTAGCGATAAGCCACATCGATCGTAATCCCTTGCTCACGCTCAGCCTGCAAGCCATCAACAAGCAATGCCAAGTCAGGTTTCTCACCTGTGGTACCCACTCGTTGGCTATCCGAGTGAACCGCTGCTAGCTGATCTTCATAAATCTGTTTTGTATCATGGAGTAAGCGACCGATTAGCGTACTTTTACCGTCATCTACCGAGCCACAAGTTAAAAATCTAAGCATAGATTTATGCTGATGCTGACTTAGATAACCTTCAATCCCTAGTTCAGCCAATTCGGCTTCTACTGCACTATTCATTTTTCTTTCCTTAGATTCTTAGAAATAACCTTGGCGCTTTTTCAGCTCCATAGAGCCCGACTGATCATGGTCAATCGCTCGACCTTGACGCTCACTGGACGTCGCCACCAGCATCTCTTCAATAATGCCTGTTAGCGTATTCGCCTCAGATTCAACGGCTCCGGTTAGTGGGTAACATCCCAAAGTACGGAAGCGAACGCTTTTCTCTTCAATCACTTCACCTTCTTGCAGTTCCATACGGTCATCATCAACCATGATCAGCATGCCATCACGCTCAACCACAGGACGTTTATCAGATAGGTAAAGCGGAACAATATCGATGCTCTCTAGGTAGATGTATTGCCAGATATCAAGCTCAGTCCAGTTAGATAGTGGGAAGACACGAATGCTTTCGCCCTTATTAACCTGACCGTTGTAGGTGTGCCAAAGCTCTGGACGCTGGTTTTTTGGATCCCATGTATGGTTCTTATCGCGGAAAGAATAAACACGCTCTTTTGCTCGAGATTTTTCTTCATCACGACGCGCACCACCAAAAGCGGCATCGAACCCGTACTTGTTTAACGCCTGCTTAAGGCCTTGAGTTTTCATGATGTCAGTGTGCTTAGAAGAGCCATGTACGAATGGGCTACACCCCATCTCAATACCTTCTGGGTTCTTATGTACTAAAAGGTCAAAGCCGTACTTTTTAGCCGTACGATCACGAAACTCAATCATCTCGCGAAATTTCCAATCCGTATCCACGTGCAATAGTGGGAATGGAATCTTGCCTGGATAAAACGCTTTGCGAGCTAAATGAAGCATCACAGAAGAATCTTTACCGATGGAATACATCATCACTGGGTTATCAAACTCAGCAGCAACTTCACGGATAATATGAATACTTTCCGCTTCAAGCTGTTTTAGGTGGGTTAAACGTTCTTGGTCCATTTCAGTGCTTCCTTTAAGGCTCGTAGTACGAGCAATTCATTACTTGGTCGTGCCAAGCAAGGGATTTAACTCATCCACTTGAGTGAATGGGAGTATTGGCACTAGAAGAAAACAGAAGCTTCGTTTTGAGCTATCCTTGCTATTCATCTGCCTGATACGTCCTTGATATAGGCATTATGACGAGCCTCTCATATTACTGGAAATTCTAAAATTTCATTTTTTATTCGAAAAGCTGATAAGGGATGAGATTCATCGATAAATAGGTGAAATGAATGGGCTAATATTATCGATATCAGTTGCGCATCGATTGAGCAACTTTGGGAGGCGCCTTGCAGAACACTATAAAGTAATCGATCTAAGTCACGAATTAACATTCGTTGTAATCATTGTTTCATTCCATTTTGTTACATTACGCAACGAATTTTCTACTAATCCACTTTGGAGCTCCAAAATGAAAGTTGCAATGAAACCTTTGTCATTGGCTGTACTTGCTGGTCTTGGTCTGACTTTAGCAGGCTGCACAACAACACCAGATACCGATGAAGTGATTAAATTACGTGTCGTAGAAACGACGGATATCCATACCAACCTAATGGATTACGACTACTACAAAGACAAGCCGTCGAAAAAAATCGGCTTAGCACGTACTGCAACTCTAGTAAAAGAAGCTCAAAGCGAAGTAACCAACAGCGTATTGGTTGATAACGGTGACTTGCTGCAAGGTAGCCCAATGGGTGACTACATGGCAGACAAAGGCATCGAGGCTGGCGAAGTTCACCCTGCATATAAAGCAATGAACCAACTAAGCTACGACGCTGCAAACCTAGGTAACCACGAATTCAACTACGGTCTTGAGTTCCTAGAAGAATCTATTAACGACGCTGATTTCCCGTACATCAGTGCTAATGTTTACGACGCAGAAACCAAAGAACACTACTTCACGCCTTACATCATCAAGACGCACACCTTTGAAGATACTGCTGGCGTAGAACATGAAGTAAAAGTGGGTTACATCGGTTTTGTTCCACCGCAAATCATGACGTGGGATAAGAAGAACCTTGAAGGCAAAGTGATCGCTCGCGATATCATTGAGACAGCTAACGAGTTAGTGCCTCAAATGAAAGCGGAAGGCGCAGAAGTTATCGTTGCTATCCCTCACTCAGGCGTATCAACTGACCCGTACAAAAATGGCGAAGAGAACTCAACGTTCTACCTATCTGAAGTAGATGGCATTGATGCAATCGCATTTGGTCACTCTCACGCAGTATTCCCAGGAAAAGGTTTTGATGACATTCAAGGCATCAACAACGAAACGGGCACAATGAACGGCGTTGCGGCAGTAATGCCAGGCCGCTGGGGTAGCCACGTTGGTGTTATGGATCTAACACTTGCACAAAAAGACGGTAAGTGGGAAGTCGTTAAAGGCCAATCAGAAGCACGCCCAATCTACGACAAGGTAGAAAAGAAATCTCTTGCTGCTGCTGATGAAGGCATCGTTTCTGCACTAGAAAAAGACCACGCAGGTACTCGTGAGTTTGTTAACCAACCGATTGGTAAAGCAGACGATGTGATGTACAGCTTCTTGTCTCTAGTACAAGACGATCCAACTGTTCAAATCGTGAACCTTGCGCAAAAAGATTACGTTGAGCAGTTCATCCAAGGTGATCCAGACTTAGATGGCACACCTGTACTTTCAGCAGCAGCACCATTCAAAGCAGGCGGCCGTAAGAATGACCCAGCGAACTTCACTGAAGTTGAATCTGGTCAACTGACATTCCGTAACGCGGCTGACTTATACCTTTACCCGAACACGCTAGTTGCAATGAAGGTAACAGGCCACGAAGTAAAAGAGTGGCTTGAGTGTTCTGCTGGTCAATTCCAACAAATAGATGTTAATTCGACCGCACCACAGCAGTTGGTTGAATGGGACGGCTTCCGCACTTACAACTTTGATGTCATCGATGGCGTTGAGTACCAAATCGATGTTACACAACCTGCAAAATACGATGGTAACTGTAAAGTTATTAATGAAGGCTCTGAGCGTATCGTAGGTCTAACTTACCAAGGTAAGCCAATCGACGTGAAGCAAGACTTCCTGATCGCAACCAACAACTACCGAGCATACAGCAATAAGTTCCCAGGTACGGGTGAAGACTTCATCGCATTTGATGCACCAGATGAGAACCGTACTGTTCTAGCGAACTACATCTCTCGAGTGAGCAAAGAGCAAGGTCAAGTGAGCCCAACGGCTGATAACAACTGGTCATTTGCGCCAATCAAAACGGATAAAAAGCTAGATATCCGCTTTGAAACATCTCCAAGCGACAAAGCGGCAGAGTTCATCAAAGAAAAGGGTCAATACCCGATGAAACGTGTTGCGACTGACGATGTTGGTTTTGCTGTTTACCAGATTGACCTAACTAAATAGATTACCCTGTAATCCATAGTTAACGTTCAAAAAGGCTGAGTTTAACGATTCAGCCTTTTTCTTTTGTTATTTATAAACCAAATCCACAGCCCTACTTTTCTCACCGTAAACGCCCGCTAATTCAATACCCAAAAAGCGCGACTCAAACCGCCAATAAAATCAATCACATATAAAAAAGCAGCAATCGCCTGTAAGTTTTTCTCCGCTCCTCCTGTCTATTTAATTTACTACACTCAATGAATGGTCATTAAGCCATTCATCTATAGGATAGATAAGGACATTTGATGAGCACCGTCGAGAGCATTCAAGCATGGTTAAATACGGGAGAGGAATCGCTGCTATGGCTGATGCTTGGCATTATCGCGCTTTCTTACCTGCTTGAAGATCTGGCAATCGTTACGGCCGCAGGTTTAGCTACTCAAGGACTCATACCTCCTCAATATGCGTTGCTTGCCATTTTCATCGGTATTGCCACCGGTGATCTCGGCCTCTATTACCTAGGTAAATCAGGAAGTTACTTTCGAGGCGTCCGTTACAAAGCCCTCACCAATCGATACTTTCGTGCACTTCGCACTAAATTACGTCAAAACGCTTTCAGCAGTCTTTTTGTCATCCGCTTTATTCCCGGGCTTCGTACCGTCGGTTTTACCTTAAGTGGCTTTTTCGCAATTCCACTGCCTACTTTCTTGTTTGCCGTTATTAGTGCCACTGCGATCTGGACTGGCATTGTCTTCTCTGCCATCTACTATTTAGGGACATCAGCGTGGCTGCAAGCCTCTGAATATCAATGGATCATCATCCCGTGTGCCATCGCTTTGCTGTTTATCGGTAATCGATTAATGAATAGAACCTACTCTAGAGGATTATCATGAGTTCACCGCAAGATATTCGCATCATTCCAGCACATCAAATCAATGCAGGCATGCCCTTGCTTGAAAAAGATACCGTGCGCAGTGTCTCTCCTTATGAGTTTCTTCCAACTTGGTTCTTCTACACGCCAGTGGTGATTCAAAGCCTGATGCAAGGGTTACGGCACTTTGACTGGGCGCTGCCGCTCATCGCCAACCCGAGTATTAAGTTAAGCGGCATGGTAGGCGAATCAAAACACGAGATACTGAGCCTTGCTGGATCATCGAGTCAGCGTTGGATCTCTCCGTTTATCACCTTAACCAAAACGGATCTTAGCAGTAAGAAACAAGCCGAAGATGCGCGCAGCGCACTCATACAATCGGATCTCGATTTCCCGATTGTGGCTAAACCGGATCTTGGCTGTCGAGGTGTTGGCGTTAAGCTGCTCAACACACAAGATCAACTTGAGCAGTATGTTGAGTCTTTCCCAAATAATGCTCGCTTTCTATTGCAAGAAAAGGCGCCTTATCAAGCCGAGGCGGGTGTTTTCTATGTTCGCTACCCAAATAAAAAGCAAGGCGAGATCATCTCGATCACACTCAAGTACGCACCAATGGTGACGGGTGATGGCAGCTCGACACTCAAGCAGTTAATTGAAAATAGCCCGCGTGCCGGGCAGCTTAGTCACCTGTATCTACCGAGACATGAAGATAAATTGGATCAAGTGCTCGCAGAGGGCGAAGAGTTCCAACTTGCGTTCGCAGGTAGCCATAGCCGTGGCTGTATCTTCCGAGATGGCAATCAATACATCACTCAAGCTTTGACCGAACGCTTAGATGAGATATTCGACGACTTCGATGGTTTTCACTTTGGACGACTCGACGTCAAATTCAAGGACATACACAGCCTAATGAACGGCGAGGACTTCACTATCCTTGAGGTCAATGGCGCAAGCAGTGAGGCCGGGCACATCTGGGATCGCAACACACCGCTGCGAGAGATATTTTCGACGCTACTCCTGCAATACCGCATTCTTTTTGATATTGGCGCTCAGCAAAAACAGCGAGGCCACCAGCCTCCTTCCTTTAAGAGCCTATTTACCGCGTGGCAAGAAGAGCGACGTCTTGTTCAACAATATCCGACCACCGATTAACTTTGTACGAGGATCATGAATGAACCCCATAGCCCAACCGAGCGCCCTCAATTCTTTCTCTCCTAGTATCAAAGGAGCGGTAGAGATATTGAATCAGGGTTTAGAGTTTTTGTTAGCCATATCTGACAGCGACTATCTGACACGAGCAAAGCCGCACGTCACAAGTTCTATTGGTGAGCATACTCGTCACACGCTCGATCTTTTTCACGCTCTGATTTTAAAAGAGAATGCGACCGTTGATTACAACACTCGTCGTCGTGGTCACCCCGTCGAATTCGACAGGTCGATTGCGTTGAAAGAGATCCATTACGTGATCAACTGGCTTGAACGATTAGACCGTAGAGATCTCGAAGCGCCTATCATGATCCAAACCGAAGTTTCAATGGATACACAAGTGTTCGCCAGCCTGCCTTCTACGCTAGAAAGAGAAGTCACCTTTGCCGCGCTGCATGCCAATCATCATTACGCGATGATCAAAGTGATCACGACCTTTCTTGATGTCGAAACATGCAACACCTTTGGCTATGCCCCAACCACCAGCAGCTATTTGAGGGAGCAATAATCATGTGTTCAGTATCTTGGCTGCTTGAAGACAATGGCTATCAGGTCTTTTTTAATCGTGATGAACAAAAGACACGGGCACTGGCGATGCCACCTAAACAATATCGAGTTAACGGCGTCGATATCATCATGCCACTCGACCCAACTGGCGGTGGTAGCTGGATCAGTATCAATGAGTTCGGGCTTTCACTATGCCTACTCAATAACTATCAAGGCATAGTCCCTGTTGGATCTTTAGTCAGCCGTGGTTTGCTCCTCAAAAATCTATCATCGAGTCGTAACATAAGTCAGCTCTCTGAAGCATTTCATAAGCTCGATCTGCACTCTTTTGCCCCATTTACCTTACTGGCTTTCGCGCCGAACTTAACTCAACACCATGGTTTGGTTATCGCCTACATGTGGGATGGCATCCAACAAAAAATAGTGGAAACCGATTCGCCGCTGTTCTCATCCGGTGTTGATTTAGAGCGAGTGCAAGCCTACCGACAAGCAAAATACGATCAGCTTATGGCAACAGGTAAGAATCAACAGAACTTACTTCAGTTTCACTCTCACCATCACAGCGAGCAGCCTCATTTAGCGACATGTATGCATCGTGAAGACGCGCACACCGTGAGCTTTACACACTTACGCAATCTACACGGTCAAGCCTCTATGTTTTACGCACCCGGCTCGCCTTGTGAACCTATTAAATCATGTCAGATAAATCAACAGCGTTTTACCTTCGATTTATCACCCGCAATCAATTTATAGATGGAGTCCATCATGAGAAAACTAATCACCATGGTCATGCTACTTGTTAGCCCTTACGTATTTGCCGCTGATGAAATCTACACCGGATTCTTTAGCAGCAAGGCGCTCGATGGCTACGACACTGTGGCTTATTTCACTTCAGGTAAGCCCATTGAAGGCAGTAAAAAATTCAGCACAGAGTACAAAGGCGCGGACTGGTATTTCTCTTCTGAAAAGAATCTGACTTTATTTGTTAATAATCCTGAAAAATATGCACCTCAATATGGTGGCTATTGCGCTTGGGCTGTTTCAGCAAAAAGTGACTTTGCACCCGGTGACCCTAATCAATGGACAATTGTTGATAACAAGCTTTACCTCAACTACGACCAAGAAATTAAACAGCGTTGGGAACAAGACCGAGCAATGCATATTCAAAAAGCCGACACCGTTTGGCCACAACTGATCAAATAAGGTAGCTTCATTATGATTGATAGTCCTTTTCGTTTACCACGTTACACGCCTTTTGGTTTAGGTGAGTCTGTTGTCGAGTGGGCAACTGGGCTATCTAAGCTAGACCGACTCTATCAAGATCGACAAAACGAGTTATCTAGCTTCGAATTCATGAATTACACCCTATCGGCACTCAATATCGACTACTCGGTGGCATCGGGAAGCACGGAAAACATCCCGGAAGAAGGGCCAGTCGTGATTGTGGCGAACCACCCACTTGGTGCAATTGAAGGTGTGATCCTGGCTGATCTCGTAGGATCGGTAAGGAAGGATGTAAAGGTGTTAGCGAATGAACTGCTCAAGCGACTGCCTGAACTGGACGATCTTTTCATCGGGGTCGATGTCTTTAACAGTAAAGAATCGAAACGCACCAACGCCAAAGCCATTCGTGATGCCAATCGTCACCTAGCCGATGGCGGGCTGTTGATCGTGTTCCCTGCAGGGGAAGTATCAAGCTATCGTAAAGGGGCAAAAACACTGACAGATATCGAATGGAGCAAATCGGTCGCGAAATTCGTCAAACGTCATCAAGCCACTACGGTTCCTATCTTTATCAATGGCAAAAATAGTGAGCTTTTCTATCAAGCGGGTCGTGTGCATCCACTGTTGAGAACCGCTCTACTCGGTCGTGAACTTCTTAATAAACAAGCGACAACTATCTCTATCTCGATTGGCTCATCGATTCCGTATTCAGAGATAAAATCGTTTGAAAAAGAAATGGATATCGTCAACTATCTACGACTCAACACTTACCTAATGAGTCAACAAGATAGCCCTAACACGCCAATACACGCACCCTCTTTCGATGGCCAAGTGATAGCGCCAATATCACCCGAAGTATTGGCAATTGAGGTAGGCTCACTTCCTGAAGAGATGAAACTGCTCGAACAAGGTGACTTCGAAGTCTACTGCACACCAAGCCAGTCGATCCCCAATTTAATGCGTGAGATTGGCCGAGTCAGAGAAGAGAGCTTCCGTGAAGTCGGTGAAGGCAGCGGGCTTGCCTGTGATTTGGATGAGTATGACCTTTACTATCATCAGCTGTTTGTGTGGAACAAAGCCAAGACTGAATTAGTCGGTGCATATCGACTCGGTATGGTCGACAAGCTCATCGCTGAGCACGGGCTTGATAAGCTCTACTCTCGTAGCCTGTTTAACTACAATCAAGAATTCATCGATACCTTAGACAACAGTATCGAGCTTGGGCGTTCTGTAGTAAGCAAGCCTTATCAAAAGAGCCTTAACTCACTGTTACTATTATGGAAAGGCATCGCAGCCTTTGTGTACCTTCATCCTCAATATACCCATCTATTCGGCCCAGTCAGCATCAGTAACGATTACAGCCACAATGCGCGCCTGTTGATAGCAACAACCTTATCGATTCACCACTACGATGAGGAAAAGGCCAATCTGGTTTCCCCTTCATCACCGCTCAATACCAGTAGTCATGTGTTCTGGCAGAATCATCTATTATCGTCACTGGCGAGTGTGCCCCTGCTTTCTAAAGTGCTAGCCCGTATGGAACAAGGAAAAGGGTTACCGGTATTATTGCGCCAATATCTAGGGATGAACGGGAAGCTGGTTTGCTTTAACGTCGACCCATCATTTAATGATGCCTTGGATGGATTGATTGTCGTGAACCTTAAGAAAGTGCCATTGAAAACCTTAGGTAAGTACATGGGTCGAGAACTTGCTCAAGATTACCTAGAGCAACACGCACGACGCTGATTTCGCCCCCTCTGTACCTACACTCAAATAAGTGCGATGATTTCGGCACTTATTTGGGTTAGGTTATTTTCATGCACACCTCTTTTATCAAACAACTGCAAAGCTTCGACTTCTCTGAAAGTCAGATTGAATCTCTAGTCGCTGTAGCCAAGCCACTTGAGCTACCGACCAGACACATCCTTATTAACCAAGGTGAGATGGCAAGCTCAATCTACTTCGTACTGGAAGGTTTGTGCCATGCTTGCTACCTCACTGATGACGGTAAGCAATACAGCAAAGAGTTCTACTGGGAACAAGATTGGATCATCGGCTTTGAGAGTCTGATAAAAAACCAAGCTTCCCCTTACCTATTAGAAACACTGACGCCCATTACAATGTTAGAGCTACCAATGAATGCAGTCATCGAGTGGCGCGCATCAAATAACCCTTTGTATTTAAAGCTGTTAGAAACACAACTGATGCATAAGGAAAACAAAGAACGCTTTATGCTGCTCTATACTCCAGAGCAACGCTATCAGCTTTTCTGCGAACACTATCCCGACCTAGAGCAGCGCTTGAACGACAATCAAATGGCCGCTTACCTAGGAATAACTGCGATCAGTCTGAGCAGAATTAAAAGTCGAATTAACAATAGTTAATGCCAACAATCATCACGCATAGTACATTCAGAGCATCGATAATCTCTGGATGTAAGCATGATCACTTGGCACTCAATTCCTTTCTCTGAACTTTCAACACAACAGCTTTATCAACTGCTTAAATTACGAGTCGATGTATTTGTCGTTGAGCAGACTTGTCCTTATCCAGAGCTCGATGGTAAAGATACACTCGCAGGTGTTGAACACTTGCTTGGCTATTCTGATGAAGAGTTGGTAGCGTGTGCACGATTGTTACCTCCCGGTACCTCTTACGACAACACAAGCATCGGCCGAGTTGCAACCAAGCAATCGGCAAGAGGTGATGGTTTAGGCCATCAATTGATAAAAGAAGCGTTAACACGCTGTGAGGTTCTTTGGCCTAGCAAGACTATCGATATTGGTGCGCAAGAGCACCTAGAAAGCTTCTATGAAAGTCATGGATTCAAGACAATCTCTGAGATCTATCTGGAAGATGATATTCCACACGTCGATATGAGATTAGAGAAGTAATGTCGAATATTACTGTCGGTATCCTACTACTGATCGCTGGTAACCTGTTTGCCTCGCTTTCCGACGTAGCAGTAAAACTATTGAATAGTGAAGTACCGCCTCTTCAATATATTTTCTTCCGACAGTTGCTCTCTCTGCTGATCATTACCCCATTGTGGTTGCAGCAGAAAAAGGAACAACGACGCTTACAACAATCCAAAGTGACCATCATACGCGGACAGCTGATATTAATTGGCAGTGGATGCATGGTCGTCGCAATTACCCATCTATCTTTGGCTACCGCCAACGCAGTATTTTACGTCGCGCCCCTGTTGATGTTACCTCTATCTATGTTTCTACTGAAAGAGCAACCGGCACTTGCCAAGGTTATCGCCACCACTATCGGTTTTATTGGTGCATTGATTGTCTTAAGGCCATCACAATTTCATTGGGCAGCACTGTTTGCTTTAGGTACAGCACTCACCCTCGCACTATTCAATGTATTGGTAAGAAAGCTTCCTAGTGAGCAAACGGTAGTTACTACGCTGTGGTGGACAACGTTATGCTCTATTCCAGCTTCATTAGTACTGAGCTTGTTATACTGGCAACCAGTGTCTGGGGAGCATTTGGGATACATAGCATTAAGTGCGACGCTAATCTTAAGCTACAACGGACTTGCGGTCGCTGCCTACCAAAAAGCACACTCTAGTCAAATTGCTTTGGCTGAATACTCAGGCTTAGTGTTTGTAGCGTTGATCGGTGCAATATGGTTCGATGAGATCCCAGATACATTAACCTTTATCGGTATCATGCTGATCATCTTGCCACTCGCCCCTTTGAAGCGACCAAAAAAAAGAGCTAACAGTTAGCTCTTTTCTATTGTCTATCTATGTCGACTAAAGCGTATAGCTCAGGGCTCTACGTTATATCTATTTGCTGCGCCCAAAACCGCCGTCAGACAAACGGAAAAACATCACAGAAGTATCGCCTTTCTCAAGCTGAAGAATATCTAGTTGCCCAGTCTCAGCAAGTTTGAATCGAACTAGCTGACCTTTACGAATCTGACTAAGCGGCTTATCTACACCTTCAATACGAACCAAGGCGTTAAGATCAGACAGCGGTAGATCATTATTTCGGAACACTTGAGCTAACGTATCGCCTTGCTTAACAAGGTACTCTTGCCAACTGGTTGACTCTGAAGAATTACTTTTAGCATTTTTCTGTTCGCTTAAGCCAACGGTGTTTATCTCAAGCTCGACGCGCGATGTTGTTGGGGCTACATCTAAGTTAGGTTCTGATAACGGCACAAAAAGTAATATTAGTACGATCGGCGAAATCACCATCAACAGTCTTTGGTGTAATTTCGGTAATGAACCCCAAGTCTGTACTGTCGAGGCTTTCATTTTCTTTACATCGATCGAGCTCAATTTCTGTTTGACCTGATTCAGTCGATCCTTGAATTCTGCTAAGTGGTCAACTTTCTGTTTTTTCTTTTGACGACGATTCATGCCACTGCGTCCTATACATTGAATAACTACAGTATAAAAACCAAAGTACCAACAGTATAGATCTTTCCGTCACAACAGGGACTAAAGCAAGAAAATTGACATAGCTGTGATTTGGACACCTTAAAGCGTAAGTGATCCAAGGCTAGCCGTTTATTCAGGCTGCTAATACTGGTATTCTTACCCTTTTCGTACTGACAAAAAGAGTGACTTTTCATGTCTGAAGTAAAATTTGAAACTGTAGAGCAAAAAGCTAGCTACGGTATCGGTCTACAAATGGGCCAACAACTTGCTGGTTCTGGTCTTGAAGGCCTAAACGTTGACGCAATCGCTGCTGGTATCGCAACAGCTCTAGTTGGTGACATGCCAGCTATCGAAGTTGACGAAATCAACAACGCACTACAAGAGCTACACACTCGCGGTGAAGCTGCACGTCAAGAACTAGCTAAAGCAGCTGCTGCTGACGGCGAAGCTTTCCTAGCTGACAACGCTCTTCGTTCAGAAGTTACAGTTCTTGAGTCTGGTCTTCAGTACGAAGTACTAACTGAAGGTACTGGTGAAATCCCAACTGCAGACAAGCAAGTACGCGTTCACTACCACGGCGAGCTAACTGACGGTACAGTTTTCGATAGCTCTGTATCTCGCGGTCAACCTGCTGAATTCCCAGTAACTGGCGTAATTCAAGGTTGGGTACAAGCTCTACAAATGATGCCTGTTGGCTCTAAGTGGAAGCTATACATCCCTCAAGATCTAGCATACGGTGAGCGTGGCGCAGGTGCTGCAATCCCACCATTTGCTGCTCTAGTATTCGAAGTAGAACTTCTAGCAATTCTTTAATTTCTATAAAAACCTATAGTGAAACAAAAAACTATAGGTAAATTAGACTGAATTAGCTCAACGGCGATGTGACTACATCGCCGTTTTTCGTTTATAGTGAAAGAGTAAATTACTTTATTACTTAAGGACGAATAATGAAGAAAGTACTCATCACCGTTTTAAGCAGCTTTGCTGTGGTATCTTGCGCTAGTACTAGCGAGTCAGAACAAGTTAGTTCAACTTCTGATGTTAACTATTCCCAACTATCACAAACAGCCCTTATGGCCGCTGTAGACATGTGGTCTCAAAAAAATGAAGCAACACCATTTACGAGCACCCTTGCTAATTCCCTAAGTGACAAAGCATCTGTAACAAATGAGCAAGCTATAGGTGGAGTAGGCTCCATGCTAGCTCTTGCCCAGAATACCCTTGATAACTTTCACAACCAAGAGCTCGAAATGCTTTTCCCTGGAATGTCGACGCTTGATTCTACCGGTTTAACATCAGTATTGGACTCAAAAACATCTGTTGAAAATGCATTTTCAGGATTAGGTATGGATTCATCAATGGTTGCAGCGTTTGCACCAATCATTATTCAAGGGCTAGAGTCACAAGGTGCAACAAGCGGTTTAGTTGACTCACTCGAAGCTATTTGGTTGTAATAACAAGTGATTAATAATTGATTTAAAATACTTAAAGGGCGCTTCGGTGCTCTTTTTTGTGCGTTGAACAAAAGAGATACGAGATATTATCGAGAAATGGATCTGAGAAGGCAAAGAAAAGTGCCAAATATCGTGGTGCAATTCTTATGTCGGTCTCCTAATTCTACACATACAAAAAAGCCGAGCTAATGCTCGGCTTTTGTATTAAGAATCTAGTATAGATTACTCAGCTGCTTCTTCAGCTGCTGGGCGGTCTACAAGCTCAATGTAAGCCATTGGAGCTTTATCACCAGTACGGAAACCACATTTAAGAATGCGAGTGTAACCACCTTGGCGAGCCGCGAAACGCGGGCCTAGTTCATTAAATAGTTTTGCCACAACTTCGTTATCACGAGTGCGAGCAAATGCAAGACGACGGTTAGCAACACTGTCTGTCTTAGCTAGGGTAATCAATGGCTCAATTACGCGACGTAGTTCTTTTGCTTTAGGCACGGTAGTTTTAATAACTTCGTGACGAACAAGAGAGCTAGCCATGTTGCTGAACATCGCTTTGCGATGACTGCTGTTGCGGTTGAGTTGACGACCACTTTTACGATGGCGCATGACCTAATCCTTCTAACTTTTCGATTAATCTTCAGCGATTGACGCTGGTGGCCAGTTTTCTAGGCGCATGCCTAGAGAAAGACCACGTGAAGCAAGCACATCTTTAATCTCTGTAAGAGATTTCTTACCAAGGTTTGGCGTTTTAAGTAGCTCAACCTCAGTGCGCTGTACAAGATCACCGATGTAGTGAATCGCTTCTGCTTTCAAACAGTTAGCAGAGCGAACTGTTAGTTCAAGATCGTCTACAGGACGTAGTAGGATAGGATCGAATTCTGGCTTCTCTTCCTTCTCCTCAGGTACACGTACATCACGAAGATCTACGAACGCATCCAGTTGTTCAGCTAAAATAGTAGCTGCACGACGGATTGCTTCCTCAGGTTCTAGAGTACCGTTCGTTTCCATATCGATAACAAGCTTGTCTAAGTCAGTACGTTGTTCTACACGTGCCGCTTCAACAGCATAGGCGATTTTATCGACCGGGCTGTAAGTAGCGTCAACAAGTAGACGACCGATTGGACGCTCATCTTCTTCAGTATGGATACGAGCTGAAGCTGGAACGTAACCACGACCACGTTCTACTTTGATACGCATAGCGATCTCAGCGTTGTCATCCGTTAGGTGACAAATTACGTGCTCAGGGTTAGCGATCTCTACATCACCATCGTGGGTGATGTCACCTGCAACAACAGGGCCTGAGCCTGATTTGTTCAGTGTAATAAACACTTCATCTTTGCCTTCAGCAACGCGTACAGCTAAACCTTTAAGGTTTAGAAGGATTTCCAGGATATCTTCCTGAACGCCTTCTTTAGTGCTGTATTCGTGTAGCACACCTTCGATTTCAACTTCTGTTACGGCACAACCCGGCATAGAAGATAGAAGAATGCGGCGAAGAGCATTACCTAGAGTATGGCCGAAACCGCGCTCTAATGGCTCAAGAGTTACTTTCGCGTGTGTCGTATTGATCTGTTCAATGTCAACAAGACGCGGCTTAAGAAATTCTGTTACAGAACCCTGCATTGTGTCCTCTCTTTTTTTAACCTTACTTAGAGTAAAGTTCGACGATCAAGTGTTCATTGATGTCAGCTGATAGGTCAGAACGCTCAGGCATACGCTTGAATGTACCTTCCATTTTGCCAGCATCTACTTCAATCCAAGTTGGCTTTTCACGTTGTTCAGCAACTTCTAGAGCCGCTTTAATACGAGATTGCTGTTTAGCTTTCTCGCGGATAGAAACAACGTCGTTAGCCGCTACTTTGAAAGAAGGAACGTTTACAACTTTACCGTTAACTAGAATAGACTTGTGGCTAACTAGTTGACGAGATTCAGCACGAGTAGCGCCAAAGCCCATACGGTAAACTACGTTATCAAGACGACCTTCAAGAAGCTGAAGCAGGTTTGCACCTGTGTTGCCTTTAAGACGTGCAGCTTCTTTGTAGTAGTTGCGGAATTGTTTTTCTAGAACGCCGTAGATACGACGAACTTTTTGCTTCTCACGAAGCTGAACGCCATACTCAGATAGACGACCGCGACGAGCGCCGTGTACACCTGGTGCGTTATCAATTTTACACTTGGTATCGATCGCACGGACACCAGACTTAAGGAATAAGTCAGTACCTTCGCGACGGCTAAGCTTCAGCTTAGGACCCAAATATCTTGCCATGATCTTTCTCCAATATTCCTAGAAACGAAACTTAAACGCGACGTTTCTTAGGTGGACGACAACCGTTATGAGGGATTGGTGTCGCATCAACAATGTTAGTGATACGGAAACCAGCAGCGTTCAGTGCACGAACAGTAGATTCGCGACCTGGACCTGGACCCTTAACCATAACTTCCAAGTTCTTTAGGCCATATTCTTTAGCCATTTCACCACAACGCTCAGCTGCAACTTGTGCTGCGAACGGAGTAGATTTACGAGAACCACGGAAACCTGAACCACCTGCTGTAGCCCATGCAAGAGCGTTGCCTTGACGGTCAGTGATAGTTACGATTGTGTTGTTGAAAGAAGCATGAATGTGCGCTACGCCATCAGCTACTTGCTTGCGTACGCGCTTACGCGCGCGAGTTGGTTGTTTTGCCATTGTACTCTACCTTATCCGACTATTTCTTGATCGGCTTGCGCGGACCCTTACGGGTGCGAGCGTTGGTTTTAGTACGCTGTCCACGTAGTGGTAGACTGCGACGATGACGAAGACCGCGGTAACAGCCAAGGTCCATAAGACGCTTGATGTTCATCGATACTTCACGACGTAGATCACCTTCTACAGTGTATTTAGCTACACCATCACGCAGTTGATCGATCTGCTCTTCAGTTAGTTCACTGATCTTAGCATCTTCAGCAATACCCACTTCAGCTAGAATAGCTTGAGAGCGAGTTTTACCAATACCGTAGATTGCAGTAAGTGCAATTACAGAATGCTTATGATCAGGAATGTTAATGCCGGCTATACGGGCCATTATTCACTCCTAAGGGGGTTCATAAAAGAATTATCCGCAGCAAAGCCCGTTATGGATACGCTGCGGCATACTACTTCTTTTGCACGCAAAAGGTAGGCCGAGGAATATACTCGACTCTACCTAGTATTTCAAGTAAAAATTTCTGCTGATTAGCCTTGGCGTTGCTTATGCTTTGGCTCACTGCAAATCACGCGAACGACACCGTTACGCTTGATAACTTTACAGTTACGGCAGATTTTTTTAACGGAAGCACGAACTTTCATTGCTAAACTCCGTAAATGGAATCGAAATAATTACTACCGGATTAACGGCCGTAACCTTTCAGATTCGCTTTCTTTAACACAGAATCATACTGTTGTGACATCAGATGAGTCTGTACCTGTGCCATAAAATCCATGATAACTACCACTACGATTAGTAGTGATGTGCCGCCGAAGTAGAAACGAACGTTCCACGCGACCATCATGAATTCAGGAATCAGACATATAAAAGTAATGTATAGAGCGCCCGCTAGGGTTAGTCTAGTCATCACTTTATCGATATATTTCGCTGTCTGCTCACCTGGGCGGATACCGGGTACGAATGCACCAGACTTCTTCAAATTATCAGCTGTTTCACGTGGGTTAAATACCAACGCTGTATAGAAGAAACAGAAGAAGATTATAGCTGCTGCATAAAGCATTACATACAAAGGTTGACCTGGGCTAAGAGCTAATGACACGTCAGTTAACCAACCGAACGCGCTGCTTTCGCCATTTTGACCAAACCATTGTGCTAATGTTCCTGGGAACAAAATAATACTCGATGCAAAAATCGCTGGAATAACACCTGCCATATTAATTTTAAGAGGCAAATGAGAGCTTTGAGCTGCAAAAACCTTACGACCTTGTTGACGCTTCGCATAGTTAACGACGATACGACGTTGACCACGTTCCATGAAAACTACGAAGTAAATTACAGCAAAAGACAATACCGCGATAAACAACAGAAGAAGCACATGCAATTCACCTTGACGCGCTTGCTCGATTGTTTGACCGATTGCAGAAGGCAATCCAGCAACAATACCTGCAAAAATCAGAATGGAAATACCATTACCGATTCCTCGCTCAGTGATTTGTTCACCTAACCACATCAAAAACATGGTACCAGTTACTAAACTCACGGTAGCAATAAGCGTAAACATGGTTTGGTTGATAACAACCAGATTGTCGACCATGTTTGGTAAGCCTGTTGCGATACCAATAGCTTGGAATGTTGCAAGTACAAGCGTGCCGTAGCGTGTATATTGGCTTATCTTACGACGGCCTGCTTCACCCTCTTTTTTGAGTTCCGCTAACGCTGGATGAACTACAGTTAGCAATTGGACTACGATCGATGCCGAAATGTACGGCATGATACCCAATGCTAATATAGATGCACGCTCAAGAGCACCACCGGAGAACATGTTAAACATTTCTACGATGGTACCTTTTTGCTGATCGAACAAATCGGCAAGTACAGCTGCGTCAATACCAGGGATCGGCACAAAAGAGCCGGCTCGGAATACTAAAAGTGCACCAATTACGAATAATAAGCGCGACTTTAGTTCACTTAAGCCGCTCTGAGCACTACGAAAATCTTTTCCTGGTTTCTTAGCCATCTGTACCTCGTTCCTCGAGATTATTCCTCGATTTTACCGCCTGCAGCTTCGATTGCAGCTTTAGCGCCTTTAGTCACGCGTAGACCTTTAACAGTCACAGCTTTGCTTAGGTCACCAGAAAGAACGATCTTAACAAACTCGATGTTCTTAGTGATAACGTTAGCAGCTTTAAGGCTGTTAAGATCAACTACGTCACCTGTTACTTTCGCTAGCTCAGCTAGACGAACTTCAGCAGACACTAGGCTCTTACGAGAAGTGAAACCGAATTTAGGTAGACGTTGTTTTAGAGGCATTTGACCGCCTTCAAAACCTGGACGAACAGAGCCGCCAGAACGTGACTTTTGACCTTTGTGACCGCGGCCACCTGTTTTACCAAGGCCAGAACCGATACCACGACCTACACGCTTCTTAGAAGGTTTAGAGCCAGCAGCCGGTGATAGAGTATTCAAACGCATTCTGATTACTCCTCAATCTTAACCATGTAGTAAACCTTGTTGATCATACCGCGTACGCACGGAGTATCTTCAAGTTCTACTGTATGGTTGATGCGACGAAGACCTAGACCTTTAAGACACGCTTTGTGCTTAGGTAGGCGACCAATTGAGCTTTTAGTTTGAGTTACTTTAATAGTTGCCATCGTGTGCTTACTCCGAAATAGATTCAACAGTTAGACCACGTTTAGCAGCAACCATTTCTGGTGACTTAACGTCTACTAGAGCACCAATCGTTGCGCGAACAACGTTGATAGGGTTCGTTGAACCGTATGCTTTAGAAAGAACGTTATGTACGCCTGCAACTTCAAGTACGGCACGCATTGCACCACCGGCAATAACACCTGTACCTTCAGCAGCTGGCTGCATGTAAACTTTAGAGCCCGAATGACGACCTTTCACCGGGTGGTGAAGAGTGCCTTCGTTAAGCGCAACAGTAACCATGTTACGACGCGCTTTTTCCATTGCTTTTTGAATCGCAGCAGGTACTTCACGAGCTTTGCCGTAACCGAAACCTACGCGACCATTACCGTCACCAACTACTGTTAGTGCAGTGAAGCTCATGATTCGACCACCTTTAACCGTCTTAGATACACGGTTAACAGCGATCAGCTTTTCTTGCAAATCATTAGCTTGTTGTTGTTCTTTAGCCATCTTCCAACCCTACCTTAGAATTTCAGACCAGCTTCGCGAGCAGATTCTGCTAGCGCCGCTACTCGACCGTGGTATTGGAAACCAGAACGGTCAAATGCAACTGAAGCTACGCCTTTTTCAAGAGCGCGCTCAGCAACAGCTTTACCAACTGCCTTAGCTGCATCGACGTTACCAGTGTTCTTAACTTGCTCACGGATCGCTTTTTCTACAGTAGAAGCAGCTGCGATAACCTCAGAGCCGTTTGCCGAGATAACTTGAGCGTAAACATGGCGAGGAGTACGATGTACTACCAGGCGAGTTGCACCAAGTTCTGCAATCTTACGACGTGCACGTGTAGCACGACGGATGCGAGATGCTTTCTTATCCATAGTGATACCTTACTTCTTCTTAGCTTCTTTAGTACGCACATTTTCATCTGCGTAACGAACACCTTTGCCTTTGTAAGGCTCAGGAGCACGGTAAGAACGAATGTCAGCCGCAACTTGACCTACTACTTGCTTATCGCAACCAGTAATAACGATCTCAGTTTGGCTAGGGCACTCAGCTTTAATACCTTCAGGTAGAGCGTGCTCTACTGGGTGAGAAAAACCAAGAGTTAGACCTACAGCGTTGCCTTTCATAGCAGCACGGTAACCAACACCCTTAAGAGTTAGCTTCTTAGTGAAGCCCTCAGTAACACCCACAACCATGTTATTAACTAGAGCGCGAGCTGTACCAGCTTGTGCCCATGCGTTAGTAACACCTTCTTTCGGACCGAAAGTTAGGTTGTTTTCTTCCTGTGCAATAACTACGGCGCTGTTAAGAACGCGAGTAAGCTCACCTTTGCTACCTTTTACAGTAACTTCTTGGCCGTTTAGTTTCACCTCTACGCCAGCTGGAATAGCGACAGGTGCTTTAGCAACACGAGACATAATCTACTCCTTAAGCTACGTAACAGATGATTTCACCGCCAAGACCTGCTTTACGAGCAGCACGGTCAGACATCAGACCCTTGGAAGTAGAAACAACTGCAATACCAAGACCACCCATCACTGTAGGTAAAGAGTCTTTATTTTTATAAACTCTTAGACCAGGACGTGATACGCGCTTGATTTGCTCGATTACAGGTTTAGCTTGGAAGTACTTAAGAGTAACTTCTAGCTCAGGTTTTGCTTCGCTGTCAACAGCGAAGTCTGCGATGTAACCTTCAGCTTTAAGTAATGCAGCAATTGCAACTTTAAGCTTTGAAGAAGGCATTTTTACAGCAACTTTATTTGCTGCCTGACCGTTACGAACGCGGGTCAGCATATCCGAAATCGGATCTTGCATGCTCATAAGATTTACTCCAAATGATTAAGTGGCAATTACCAGCTAGCCTTACGAAGACCCGGAATCTCGCCTTTCATGCAAGCTTCGCGAACCTTAATACGGCTTAGACCGAATTTACGTAGGTAACCGTGTGGACGACCAGTTTGGTTGCAACGGTTGCGCTGACGTGATGCACTTGAATCACGTGGAAGAGATTGCAGTTTAAGAACCGCATTCCAACGATCTTCTTCAGATGCGTTTACATCGCTAATGATAACTTTTAGCGCAGAACGCTTTTCAGCGAACTTAGCTACTAGTTTTGCACGTTTAGCTTCACGTGCTTTCATTGATTGTTTAGCCATAACAGTAACCCTACCCTTACTTACGGAATGGGAAGTTAAAGGCAGCCAGCAGAGCTCGGCCTTCCTCATCGGATCCCGCAGAAGTCGTGATAGTAATATCAAGACCGCGGACACGATCGACTTTATCGTAGTCGATTTCCGGAAAGATGATTTGCTCGCGAACGCCCATGCTGTAGTTACCGCGTCCGTCAAAAGACTTAGCGCTAACACCACGGAAATCACGTACACGTGGAAGTGCGATAGAGATTAAACGCTCTAAAAATTCCCACATGCGCTCACCACGCAAGGTTACTTTACAACCAATTGGGTAGCCTTCACGAATTTTGAAACCAGCTACAGATTTACGCGCTTTCGTGATAAGAGGCTTTTGACCAGAGATCGTTGCCATATCAGATGCTGCGTTTTCTAGCAGTTTCTTATCGTTGATTGCTTCACCAACGCCCATGTTTAGGGTGATTTTCTCAATCCTAGGGACTTGCATGACGCTTGTGTAGCTGAACTCTTTGGT
Source organism: Vibrio sp. 10N.261.46.E11 (assembly GCF_041472735.1). Lineage (NCBI taxonomy): Bacteria > Pseudomonadati > Pseudomonadota > Gammaproteobacteria > Vibrionales > Vibrionaceae > Vibrio > Vibrio sp. 10N.261.46.E11. The sequence continues at coordinate 6,347 of NZ_JBFRQW010000078.1, read as the reverse complement.
AAGCTCAGCGACTACAGACGACTTGTAGTAATCATGCAGTTTCGCCATAGTAGAACTCCAAATTACTTCTAATTAGTTAGAAACAGTTTCGCCGTTAGATTTGAAGAAACGAACTTTCTTGCCATCTTCGATACGGAAACCGATACGGTCTGCTTTACCAGTAGCCGCGTTAAAGACTGCAACGTTAGAAGCATCAATAGCTGCTTCCTGTTCAACGATGCCACCTTGTTGACCTAGAGCCGGAACCGGCTTTTGGTGTTTTTTAACAAGATTGATGCCTTCAACAACAACTTTACCAGTTGTCAGAACCTTAGTTACTTTACCTTTCTTGCCTTTATCTTTACCAGCAAGAATGATTACTTCGTCATTACGACGGATTTTAGCTGCCATGTTGCCGCTCCTTACAGAACTTCAGGTGCAAGTGATACAATCTTCATGAATTTCGCGTTACGAAGTTCACGAGTCACAGGACCAAAGATACGTGTGCCGACTGGTTGCTCAGTAGTGTCATTTAACAATACACAAGCATTACTGTCGAAGCGAATGACAGAACCGTCTGGGCGACGAACGCCTTTACGGGTGCGCACTACTACCGCCTTCAGAACATCACCTTTCTTTACTTTACCGCGAGGAATCGCTTCCTTCACTGTAACCTTGATGACGTCACCGATATGTGCATAACGGCGGTGAGAGCCACCCAGAACCTTAATACACATTACCTTGCGCGCGCCAGAGTTATCTGCTGCGTCAAGTGTACTTTGCATCTGGATCATTGTTAGTGCTCCGCTAAATATTAAAACTAGACCCTCTCGGGTCGGGCTGCCTCTTTAAAAGGGACGCGAATTGTACCACCCTTTTTTTAAATTGGGTAGACAAAAAACAAGCGGCTCCAAAAATTATTTGGAGCCGCTTATAAGTTATAGAATTACAAAGATTAAATCTTCGCTTTTTCTAGAACTTTAACCAATGTCCAAGACTTAGTCTTAGACAGAGGACGACACTCAGCGATTTCAACTTTGTCGCCTAGGCCACAAGTGTTGTCTTCGTCGTGTGCGTGTACTTTAGTCGTGCGTTTGATGAACTTACCGTAAATTGGGTGTTTTACAGTACGCTCAATAGCAACAACGATAGACTTGTCCATCTTGTCACTGATTACACGGCCTTGCTGGATGCGGTTAGTTTCGCTCATTATGCGCCTGCCTTTTCAGTCAAAACAGTTTTCACACGTGCGATGTCACGGCGTACAGCTTTTAGAGTATGAGTTTGCTGTAGTTGACCAGTTGCAGCTTGCATGCGCAAGTTGAACTGTTCACGTAGCAAATTCAATAGCTCAGCGTTAAGCTCTTCAACGTTCTTTTCGCGTAGATCTTGTGCTTTCATCACATCACCTGCTTAGTTACAAAAGTAGTTTTAACAGGCAGTTTACGTGCCGCTAGGCGGAACGCTTCACGTGCCAACTCTTCAGGTACGCCATTCATCTCGTACATAACTTTGCCTGGTTGGATTTGAGCAACCCAGTACGCAACTGAACCTTTACCTTTACCTTGACGAACTTCAAGAGGCTTTTCAGTAATCGGTTTGTCTGGGAAAACACGGATCCAGATTTGACCTTGACGCTTAATGTGACGTGTCATAGCACGACGTGCCGCTTCGATTTGACGTGCAGTCAGACGACCACGGCCAACAGCTTTAAGACCGAATTCGCCGAAGCTTACTTCAGTACCTTTAGCTAGACCACGGTTACGACCAGTCATAACCTTGCGGAACTTAGTACGTTTTGGTTGTAGCATCGTTCGACTCCTTACTTACGGCCTTTACGCTGCTTCTTAGGCTTATCGCCTTTTGGCTCTACTGCGTTAGCAGCTGGCATACCGCCTAGAATCTCACCTTTGAAGATCCAAACTTTAATGCCGATCACACCGTATTGGGTGTGAGCCGAAGAAGTTGCGTAATCAATGTCTGCACGTAGAGTGTGTAGAGGCACACGGCCTTCACGGTACCACTCAGAACGTGCGATTTCAGCACCGCCAAGACGGCCGCCTACTTGTACTTTGATGCCTTTAGCGCCTAGACGCATAGCATTTTGTACCGCACGCTTCATTGCACGACGGAACATAACACGACGCTCTAGTTGAGACGCGATGCTATCAGCTACAAGCTGACCATCTAGCTCAGGCTTACGTACTTCAGCGATGTTAATTTGCGCTGGTACACCTGCGATTTTAGCTACAGCTGCGCGTAGCTTCTCTACGTCTTCACCTTTCTTACCGATAACAACGCCAGGACGAGCTGTGTGAATAGTCACACGGATGCTCTTCGCTGGACGCTCGATAACGATACGAGATAATGATGCTTTTTGTAGTTCCTTTGTAAGGAACTGACGTACCTTGAAGTCGCCGTCTAGGTTGTCAGCGAATTCGTTGGTATTAGCAAACCATGTAGCATTCCAAGGCTTAACGATGCCAAGACGAATACCATTAGGATGTACTTTCTGACCCATTGCTTACTCTCCTAGTCTTTAGCGATCTGCTACAACAATAGTGATGTGGCTTGAACGCTTCAAGATACGATCCGCACGACCTTTAGCACGAGGCATAATACGCTTCATGATAGGGCCCTCATCTACGAAGATTTTAGCGACATTTAGATCGTCGATATCTGCACCTTCGTTATGTTCCGCGTTAGCGATAGCTGACTCAAGAACTTTCTTAACTAGTACAGCAGCTTTTTTGTTGCTGAAAGTTAGAATTTCTAGAGCCTGGTCTACCGACTTACCGCGAATTTGGTCTGCAACTAAGCGAGCTTTCTGTGGAGAAATACGAGCAAAGTTATGTTTAGCTAAAGCTTCCATCATCTACTCCTTATTTCTTCTTAGCTTTCTTATCTGCAGCATGACCGCGATAAGTACGAGTTGGTGCAAATTCGCCCAGTTTGTGACCGATCATTTCTTCGGTAACGAAAACTGGAACGTGCTGACGACCATTATGGACAGCGATGGTCAAACCAATCATTGTTGGGATGATCATTGAGCGACGGGACCAAGTCTTAATAGGCTTTTTGTCTCCGCTTTCCACCGCTTTCTCTACCTTCTTCAGCAAGTGTAGGTCAATAAAAGGACCTTTCTTGAGAGAACGTGGCATGGCGATTCCTCTTTATAAATTATTTAGTGCGACGACGTACGATGTACTTGTCAGTGCGCTTGTTCTTACGAGTCTTGAAGCCCTTAGTAGGAACGCCCCAAGGAGAAACTGGGTGACGACCACCAGATGTGCGGCCTTCACCACCACCATGTGGGTGATCCACCGGGTTCATTACTACACCACGTACGGTTGGACGTACGCCGCGCCAGCGTGAAGCACCAGCTTTACCAAGTTCACGTAGCATATGCTCAGAGTTACCAACTTCACCGATCGTTGCACGACCTTCAGAAAGAACTTTGCGCATTTCACCAGAGCGTAGACGGATAGTTACGTATGCACCATCGCGAGCGATGATTTGAGCATAAGCACCAGCCGAACGAGCTAGTTGAGCACCTTTACCAGGCTTAAGTTCAACACAGTGTACAGTAGAACCTACTGGGATGTTGCGCATCGGCAGAGTGTTACCTGCTTTGATTGCAGCATCTACGCCAGATTGAATCTGGTCGCCTGCGTTAACACCTTTAGGTGCAATGATGTAACGACGCTCACCGTCTGCGTACAGAACTAGAGCGATGTTAGCACTACGGTTTGGATCGTATTCTAGACGCTCAACTTTCGCTGGGATGCCATCTTTAGTACGTTTGAAGTCAATCAGACGGTAATGGTGTTTATGACCACCACCGATGTGACGTACTGTAATACGACCGTTGTTGTTACGACCACCGTTCTTAGAGTTTTTCTCTAAAAGTGGTGCGTATGGCTTACCCTTGTGCAGGTCAGCGTTAACAACTTTAACGACGTGACGACGACCAGGGGAAGTCGGCTTACATTTAACAATAGCCATTTTTACTACTCCTGTTATTCCGCGCCGCCAACGAAGTCAAGATCCTGACCTTCTTTCAAAGTAACGTAGGCTTTCTTAACGTCTGAACGACGGCCTTCACGCATACCTTGACGCTTGGTCTTACCCTTTAATACAAGAGTATTTACAGACTTAACTTCAACTTCAAATAGCTTTTCTACAGCTGCTTTGATCTCTTTCTTAGTTGCATCTTTAGCTACTTTGAAAACGATAGTGTTCGCTTTCTCAGCTGCCATAGTTGCTTTTTCAGAGATGTGCGGAGCACGTAGAACTTTTAAGATACGCTCTTCAGTGATCATGCTAGCATCTCCTCAACTTGCTTAACTGCGTCAGCAGTCATCAGAACCTTGTCGAAAGCGATTAGTGATACTGGATCAACACCAGCAACATCACGTGCATCTACTTTGTATAGGTTACGAGCAGCTAAGAATAGATTTTCATCTACTTCGCCAGTCACAATCAGAACGTCATTTAGCTCAAGCTCTTTAAGCTTAGCTACAAGTTCTTTTGTTTTTGGTGCTTCTACAGAGAAGTTATCAACAACGATTAGACGCTCTTGACGAATCAACTCAGACAGAATGCTCTTCATAGCACCGCGGTACATTTTTTTGTTTACTTTTTGGCTGTGATCTTGTGGTTTCGCAGCAAAAGTAACACCACCTGTACGCCAGATTGGGCTACGAATTGTACCAGCACGTGCACGGCCAGTACCTTTTTGGCGCCATGGCTTAGCACCGCCGCCTGATACTTCAGAACGAGTCTTTTGAGCACGAGTACCTTGACGAGCACCTGCTGCATATGCAACAACTACTTGGTGTACTAGAGCTTCGTTAAAGTCACGTCCGAAAGTAGTCTCGGAAACAGTTAGTGCATCAGCACCTTTAACCATCAATTCCATTACTTACTCCTAGACGTTATGCTTTAACAGCAGGTTTTACGATCACGTTACCGCCTGTTGAGCCTGGTACTGCACCTTTAATAAGGAGTAGATTGCGCTCAGCGTCAACACGTACGATCTCTAGGTTTTGAGTCGTTACACGCTCAGCACCCATGTGACCTGCCATTTTCTTGCCTTTAAACACGCGGCCTGGAGTTTGACATTGGCCAATTGAACCCGGTGCGCGGTGAGACAAAGAGTTACCGTGAGTCATATCTTGAGTAGAGAAGTTCCAACGCTTGATAGCGCCTTGGAAGCCTTTACCTTTAGATGTACCAGTAACGTCTACTTTTTTAATTTCGTTGAAAAGTTCTACGTTTAGCTCAGCGCCAACTTCAAACTCTTCGCCGTTTTCTAAACGGAATTCCCAAAGACCGCGACCTGCTTCAACACCCGCTTTCGCGAAGTGACCAGCTTCAGGTTTAGTTACACGGTTAGCTTTCTTAGCACCAGTAGTTACTTGGATTGCTGCGTAGCCGTCTGTCTCAAGAGTTTTAACTTGAGAAATACGGTTCGCTTCAACCTCAACAACAGTTACTGGGATAGAAACGCCTTCTTCGGTAAATACGCGGGTCATACCCACTTTACGTCCGACTAGACCAATCATTATTCTTATCTCCCTTAACCTAGGCTGATTTGAACATCAACGCCAGCTGCAAGATCAAGACGCATTAGAGCATCAACAGTTTTATCTGTTGGCTCAACGATGTCGATCAAACGCTTGTGAGTACGAATTTCGTACTGATCACGTGCATCTTTGTTGACGTGTGGAGAGGTAAGAACAGTGAAACGCTCTTTACGAGTAGGAAGTGGAATAGGACCACGAACCTGTGCGCCAGTACGTTTTGCTGTTTCAACGATTTCCGCAGTTGAAGCATCGATTAGCTTGTAATCAAACGCTTTAAGGCGGATACGAATACGTTGGTTCTGCATGAGACAGAGCTCCAATTATTAAAAATTACACAAACAATATCGCCACTCAAGCTCGAAATAACGAGAGAATGCCGATTGATTTATGTGAAACCGTAGCATCCAAGATTTGGACGCATTGTCAGTTAACTTTTGAAGTAAACACAAGGCTTACTATTTTTATTAACCGCGAACATAAGCTGAGTATACATTACTAGGTAAGACCTACTCCTCAGTGCTCATTGGTTCACAAACCGGCGTTAGCCAGTGCGATGCATTATACAGATCACGTTTTAGTATGCAAGTAGTGTTGGAAAAATAATCGGAATTTATTGGAAGTTGGTTTTGTATCGAGAGAGAAGAAGATAGATGGAAGGTGATATTTCTTTAGAGAAAACAAAAGGGAAGCCGAAGCTCCCCTTTTTCAGATGCGTGCTCTTCTAATGAAGAGTGTGCAAAAATCTAAATGCTATTAAGCGAAGATTTTAGCTACAACACC
>NZ_JBFRQW010000077.1:0-1427 GCF_041472735.1 Vibrio sp. 10N.261.46.E11 | reverse complement strand
TAATGCTTGTAAGTTAAGCATCGTTTAGCGTCTTCTTGGAGGCCTTGTCGCATAACGACAAGGCCTCTTTTTTACTGCTCTTGGGTAACTTCGTTCTCGCCTCTCAGGTAGAATAAAGCTTTCTGACATATCCAGTATGTAGTTTATTACTTCTGGGATTCGTCCCGGTGCGACCGCTGGTAATAATTGAAGCTGTCCAACAAGGAACAATGAAGCCTGTTTAAACCCGATTTGATAAGGCATCACTGACTTCTGATGATAGGCCATTTGACACATCATGAACCGCAGTAGATTGTAAGCAACCAGCATTCCCCAAAGCTCTTGATTCACTAACTCTGGCTTTTTGCTTCTTAACGTTAGTTGGTTCTGAAGCATGTATTGCTTCATCTCACGATACCCCAACTCTATTTCCCAACGATGGCTATATAGTTCGGCGATATCAGCACCAGGATATTTCATCGTGTCTATCATTGACGTTAATAGTCGGACTTCTTTTCCTTTAATCGTCTTTGTGATTAAACGAGCTTGGAGAGTTTTGGGGGCATCAACCCACTTCTTTTGAGCTTGAGGTGATAGCTTGAGCTCAACGAGCTCTTGTCCTCGGCCTACCTTCGATAACACAGTGTATTGAGCCCCTTTTCTTAATGGGATCAGCCAATGTTTTTCCTCGCCACTGGTTTGCCATTTATGCAGTAAGCCCAAGGCGTAAAATCCGCGGTCAAAAATAGTTAAGCTATTTGAGGGAGATTGTTCAATAAGGGGGATCGTAAGGTCGACTTCACTTTTAGATACTGAGTCGAATGAAGCGCTGTTGAGTAAATGACTGGTCAGCTCCATATGGCAGACCATTCTCACTTGAGGGTAGTCAGATATCGTTGTTTTATTGCCTGTTCTACTAAAATGCTCATCATTACTTTTAGTGTCTGGTGTTCTCCACACAACACCATCTACAGCATGAAGTGTTAACCCATGCCAATCGGGATGGGGAGTCTTGCGGTGCCAAAGTCGTTGAGTGTGATTGAACACGGCTTCCATAACGTCGGAACCAAGTCGGTGACGTGCCTGTATGACAGCGCTAGGTGCGACAAATGGCTTCTTACCCGGTAGGAGAATATCAAGTTGCGAGACTACTTTATCCATCGATAAATGACGATAAAGGGACATCCCTAAAACACTCCAAACCATCATTTCCATTGGTAACCTGCGCTTTCGAATAGTCGCAACCCCAGACTCTTGGAGGCACTGCTCGACGAGTTCCGGGGACAGCAGATCTGATAACCCTGAGAGCTGTTCTGGAGAGAAGTTATGGACTTGATTAAGGGCTTGTCTAAGAAACATAAAAAATCCGAGTGTTAAAGAAACACTCGGATTTTGACATCCTTGGAGGATCGTTCAACCAGTCTTTTTTACTTAACTGATCGGCATTA
>NZ_JBFRQW010000076.1:0-33846 GCF_041472735.1 Vibrio sp. 10N.261.46.E11 | reverse complement strand
CGGGAACCCCTCCAGGGTGTTTTTCCTAACTCATAATGGATAGGCTAAAGAGATGTTTTTCCCAACGCATCTCTCAAGTGCGGAGCGCATCATAGCAAACACGTTAAACCTGTAAAGGGTTTTTCTTATGGTTTTGTGTTAAATGCTGCCTTTTTGGGCAAAGATGGCGAAAAGTACGCATATTGCTCGTGAAGTGAACATCTGTACTAAGGTTTACGTACTAATAGGTAACACCTTGAGGTAATTAGCTTTCTGTATCGTGTTTGGTTCGTGTCATTCGTCATGAAACGTCAATTGAATTTAACTTAGATTTACACTTCTTGACGTTACAGCATTCATCAGTTGATAGAATACGGTTAATTTCATTTATAGATCTTAAATCTCACTTGCAGACCATTATTATGAAGCATAAAACTGTTTTAACCCTGCTTAGCTTGTCTATCATTATGGCGTCTCCAGCCGCACTAGCTAAACGTATGGGCCCTAGCACGGTCACTGTTGTTACCGAGCAAGTTGACATTCACCAAGTTAGCCAGTCTCTTTCTTTGGTCGGTAAGTTAGAAGCCGAGCAATCTGTAATGATCACTTCTGAAGTGGCTGGCAGAGTGAACTCTATTAACATCAAAGCCAATCAAGATGTCACCAAAGGGCAGATGTTGGTTCAACTCGATGACGACAAAGCAAAAGCTGCAGTTGCAGAAGCACAAGCATATTTAAAAGATGAAAAGCGTAAGCTTGCGGAATTTCAACGACTAGTGAAACGTAACGCGATCACTCAAACTGAAATTGACGCTCAGAAAACTAACGTAGAGATCGCCAATGCTCGCCTAGCAGCAGCTAACGCCAACCTTAAAGATCTACATATCAGTGCTCCTTTCTCTGGTACGGTCGGTTTTATCGACTTTAGCCGCGGTAAAATGGTGACATCAGGCACTGAACTTGTGACCTTAGATGATTTGTCGGTGATGCAGTTAGATCTTCAAATACCTGAGCGTTACCTTTCGAAATTGTCTAAAGGCATGACAGTAACGGCTCGCACCAGTGCGTGGGGCGATACTCAGTTCACGGGTACTGTGGTGGGTATTGATTCTCGTATTAACGCCGAAACTTTGAACCTTCGAGTTCGAATCCACTTCGATAACAACAATGATTACCTAAAACCGGGCATGTTAGTGGCGGCTGATATGGACTTCCCACCAGTAGAAGCCCCAATCATTCCAGTTCAAGCGCTTGAGTATTCAGGCACTAAGCGTTTCGTTTATGTGATTGGCGAAGATAACAAAGCGACTCGTACCGAAGTATTCCTCGGGGCTCGTCTTGATAACGAAGTCGTGATTGAAAAAGGCATCGAGATTGGTCAGAAGATCGTAGTACAAGGTATCGTGAACATGCGTGACGGTGTTTTGGTTCAAGAGCTTGCCGTCAATCGCCCTGCTAAACTTGATGAAAATACAGCAGCACAAGAAGGCGCTAACTAATGTTGTTATCTGATGTTTCTGTGAAGAGACCAGTAGCGGCTGTTGTATTGAGCCTGCTTTTGGTTGTGTTTGGTATTGTCTCTTTCAATAAGCTCGCAGTTCGTGAAATGCCCGATATTGAAAGCCCGGTGGTATCGATCAGTACTCGTTATGAAGGTGCATCAGCCACCATCATTGAAAGCCAAATCACCTCCAACCTTGAAGATCAGTTATCCGGCATCAGTGGTATCGATGAAATCGAATCTACGACACGAAACGGATCGTCACGAATCACCATCACCTTTGAACTTGGTTATGATCTTAATACCGGTGTCAGTGATGTGCGTGATGCGGTAGCGCGTGCTCAGCGTTCGTTGCCAGATGAAGCCGATGACCCGATTGTTTATAAGAACAATGGTAGTGGTGAAGCGTCGGTTTACATCAACCTCAGCTCAACCGAGATGGACCGAACGCAGTTAACCGATTACACCGAGCGTGTGTTGATTGACCGCTTTAGTTTGATCTCTGGTGTGAGCTCGGTGGGTATTTCTGGCGGTTTGTACAAAGTCATGTACGTCAAGCTGAAACCTGCGTTAATGGCGGGTCGTGGTGTTACCGCCTCTGATATTACACAAGCCCTACGTAACGAGAACATTGAAAGCCCGGGTGGCGAAGTGCGTAACGATGCGATTGTGATGTCGGTTCGTACTGCTCGTTCATATACTGACGCCAAAGATTTCGAATACCTAGTGGTGAAACGTGCTTCTGATAACACGCCAATTTACTTGAAAGATGTAGCGGATGTTTACATTGGCGCAGAAAACGAGAACTCGACCTTTAAGAGTGATGGCGTTGTTAACGTTAGTATGGGCATTGTGCCTCAGTCTGATGCCAACCCACTTGAGGTGGCTGATTTAGTTCACAAAGAAGTCGAAGCGATTCAAAAGTTCTTGCCTGACGGAACTCGTTTGGCTGTCGACTATGACTCCACTGTCTTTATTGACCGTTCGATCTCAGAGGTTTACAGCACACTCTTTATTACGGGTGGTTTGGTTATCCTCGTGCTTTACGTCTTCATTGGCCAAGCGCGTGCAACGCTGATTCCAGCCGTAACCGTTCCTGTATCGCTAATCTCGTCGTTTATTGCGGCGTATTACTTTGGCTTCTCTATCAACCTCATCACCTTGATGGCACTTATCCTGTCTATCGGTTTGGTGGTGGATGACGCTATCGTGGTGGTTGAGAATATTTTCCACCACATTGAACGTGGTGAATCACCATTGCTTGCGGCTTATAAAGGGACACGTGAAGTAGGCTTTGCAGTAATCGCAACCACGCTAGTATTGGTAATGGTGTTCCTACCCATCTCGTTTATGGACGGCATGGTAGGTCTTCTGTTTACTGAGTTCTCGGTACTGTTGGCGATGTCGGTAATCTTTTCATCTGTCATAGCATTAACCTTGACGCCGGTTCTGGGCAGCAAGATTTTAAAAGCGAACGTGAAACCTAATCGCTTCAATCAATTTGTTGAACGTGTGTTTGGTAAGTTAGAAGCTGGATACAAATCGGTATTGCGCCGTGCTCTAAACTGGCGTTGGGCTGCTCCAATCATCATTATTGCGTGTATGGGCGGTAGTTATGGTTTGATGCAACAAGTGCCTTCGCAACTGACGCCACAAGAAGACCGTGGTGTTATCTTTGCGTTTGTTCGTGGTGCCGATGCAACCAGTTACAACCGTATGTCTGCCAACATGGACATCGTTGAAGAGCGCCTAATGCCGCTCCTTGGTCAAGGGTTCTTGAAGTCATTCAGTATTCAATCGCCAGCGTTTGGTGGTAATGCGGGCGACCAAACGGGCTTCGTTATCATGATCCTAGAAGATTGGGACGAACGTGAAGAAACAGCACAACAAGCCTTGGGCGAGGTGCGTCAGTCTTTAGCGGGTATTCCTGATGTGCGTGTATTCCCGTTCATGCCGGGTTTCCGTGGTGGTTCGAATGAGCCTGTGCAATTTGTTCTGGGTGGCTCTGATTACTCTGAGCTTCAGAAATGGGGCGAACTGTTAAAGCAAGCCGCTGAAGACTCTCCAATGATGGAAGGTGCGGACATTGATTACTCTGAGAAAACACCAGAGTTGTTGGTAACCGTAGATAAGCAACGTGCAGCCGAGCTAGGTGTGAGTGTTTCGGACATTTCGGACACGTTAGAAATCATGCTGGGAGGTAAGAGTGAAACCACCTTTGTTGATCGTGGTGAAGAGTACGACGTGTACCTGCGTGGTGATGAGAACAGCTTTAATAACGCGAACGACTTAAGCCAAATCTACATGCGAACTCAGTCTGGTGAGTTGGTTACACTCGATACGCTGACGCACATTGAAGAAGTCGCTTCATCGATTCGTTTGTCGCACTACAACAAGCAGAAATCGGTGACCATTAAAGCGAACCTAATGGAAGGTTACACGCTGGGTGATGCACTCGACTTCCTTGATGAACAAGCGATTGAGCAGCTACCGGGTGATATTTCAGTGAGCTACTCAGGCGAGTCAAAAGACTTCAAAGAGAACCAATCGAGTATCTTAGTGGTGTTTGCGCTAGCGATGTTGGTCGCGTACTTGGTACTGGCCGCGCAGTTTGAAAGCTTCATTAACCCACTGGTGGTAATGTTCACCGTACCTATGGGTATCTTCGGTGGCTTCTTAGGTTTGGTGTTGATGAGTCAAGGGCTCAACGTCTACAGTCAAATTGGTATGATCATGTTGATCGGCATGGTAACCAAAAACGGTATCTTGATCGTGGAGTTTGCCAACCAACTTCGTGACCGTGGTATTGAGTTTGAAAAGGCGATCATTGATGCTTCAGCTCGACGTTTACGTCCAATCTTGATGACGGCGTTTACTACGTTAGCCGGTGCTATCCCATTGATTACTTCAACGGGCGCTGGCTATGAAAGCCGAGTAGCAGTGGGTACGGTTATCTTCTTCGGTATGGGCTTCGCGACATTGGTAACTCTGTTCGTAATCCCTGCGATGTATCGACTGATTTCTGGCACAACACGTTCTCCGGGTCACGTGGAAGCAGAGCTTAATAAAGAGCTTAGCCATGACAACGTGGGAAGAAGCAGTCACGGTTAATGAACACGCACGGCTAATGAACACGTACGCTTAATGAGCACGGAATAGTGTAACAATATTGAAAAGCCTGCGTTTGCTCCTAGCGAATGGCAGGCTTTTTTTGTATAACAAGCAGAGCTCAACGAATTAATACAATAAATCGAATAAAGGAAAGTAAAGTGGCTGAATTTAAATACAAAGATCTTTCTCAAGAAGAACAAGACAAGCTTGATGCAGCAACCTTTCGTCGCCTGCTAGCACACTTGGATGATAACAAAGATGTGCAGAACATCGACTTGATGATCTTGGCGGGTTTCTGCCGTAACTGTTTCAGCAAGTGGTACAAAGCAGAAGCTGAGCAACAAGGCCTAGACTTGGATATCGATGACGCTCGTGAGCGCATATATGGCATGACTTACGATGAGTGGAAACAAAACCATCAACCAAAAGCGACGCCTGAACAACTAGCGGCATTTGAAGCGAAGCAGAAGCCAGAGTAATTTGTTGTCGTTAGTGATTGATTAACAGAACAAAAAAAGAGCCCATCAACGGCTCTTTTTAATTTTGGTGTCGGTGCTTACCCTGTGGTTAAGCCAACTCACCTGTTTGCGAGAAAGCTTCCAACTTCGCTGCGTAAGGCTGTAGGTCACCGATATTCAGATTTACCCACTCGTCATTGAAGTAAGTGTCTAGGTAACGTTCACCGCTGTCACATAGCAAAGTCACGATAGAACCTTTCTCGCCACACGCTTTCATTTCACTGGCTAGCTGAAGCACACCGTACATGTTAGTACCGGTTGATGCGCCAACCTTGCGACCAAGAATGTCAGATAACCAATGCGTAGTTGCGATGCTTGCTGCGTCTGGGATTTTACGCATGTCGTCAACCACACCAGGAATGAAGCTTGGCTCTGCTCGTGGGCGACCAATGCCTTCAATTTTGCTGAATGTGTTGCCTTTCACGTTCGGATTACCTGTTTGGAAGTATTCGTGGAATACCGAGTTTTCAGGGTCAACAACACATAGCTTGGTTTCATGTTGTTGGTAGCGAATGAAACGGCCGATAGTTGCTGAAGTACCACCAGTGCCTGGGCTCATTACTACCCAAGTTGGAACAGGGTGATCTTCCATCTGCATTTGATTGAAAATCGAGTTCGCGATGTTGTTGTTACCACGCCAGTCGGTTGCGCGCTCAGCGTAAGTAAATTGGTCCATGTAGTGGCCATTCAGTTCTTCAGCTAAACGACGAGACTCATCGTAAATCTCATCTGAGCGATCAACAAGGTGCGCTTGGCCGCCGTAGAATTCAATCTGCTCAATTTTTTTCTTCGCTGTGCACTTAGGCATTACCGCAATAAACGGAAGACCAAGCAGGCGAGCAAAGTACGCCTCAGACACAGCAGTGCTGCCAGATGAAGATTCAATGATCGTTGTTTCTGGGCCAACCCAACCGTTACAAATCGCGTATAAGAACAGAGAACGCGCCAAACGGTGCTTCAAAGAGCCTGTTGGGTGTGTGCTTTCATCTTTAAGGTAGATATCAATGCCTTCGATACTTGGAAGGTCTAACTTGATAAGGTGCGTATCCGCTGAGCGTTGGTAGTCCGCTTCAATTTTACGAATCGCGTTGTTAATCCATTGATGGTCAGTGCACATAAGCGTTCTCCTGATCTTGTGTAGGAATTTCTTGTAATTGGTATGGTTATAATTTAACTAGAATTCGAGAGAAAAACTTTGCCATATTTGCTTTGTTTTGACTAAAATGTAGAAAATTATTCTATTTAAATACGATTTGGTGAAAGTGTGATAGATGCCGTAGATAAAAAGATATTAAGTTTGCTGCAAGAAGACAGCACGCTGTCATTGAACGATATTTCAGAGGCAGTCAACCTAACAACCACGCCCTGTTGGAAAAGACTGAAGCGTCTTGAAGAGAACGGTATTATTGAAAAAAGAGTGGCGTTGCTGAACCCTGAGAAGCTTGATCTTGCTTTTACCGCGTTCGTATTGGTGAAAACAAGCAACCATTCTCATGAGTGGTATGGCCGCTTTGTGAATACTGTGTCGGACTTTCCAGAAGTGATGGAGTTCTATCGAATGGCTGGCGAGTATGATTATATGATGAAGGTTCAGGTTAAAGACATGAAGTGCTTTGATGATTTCTACAAGCGCTTGGTGAATAGTATTGATGGTATATCTAATGTGACCTCGACATTTGCGATGGAACCATTGAAGTACACGACAGCATTGCCGCTTTAAGCTAAATCTAGCGTTACGCTAACTATTTCTCAGTTTAGATATTGCCTCAGCGATAAAGAAAAGGATTATTCATGTTTGCAAAAGTTTCGACTGCTATCCAATTGGTGCTGGCCGTTGCCGTTTTTTACTTGGGTTACACCATCTACTCCTTTACCAATAAAGTCGGTGAAATCGTTGATACTTATCCGCAGGTTATTGAGGATTTATCGGTATTGACTAAAGGTCTTAAAGTTGAAGAGTGGCTAGAGTTTGCATCTCATGTCGACGAGCTAGCCCCTAGAGTTTTAGATACTGTCGAAGACGTGAGAAAGACGATCGATGACGTGAATCAAACCGTAGCGTCGGTCGACAACAAAATCCCTGCGATATTAGATGAAGTTAAAAATGTTCGAACGGAAATTGAGCAGGTAAGAACTGATGTTATTCCACCAACATTAATTGAGTTAAAACGATATCGCGTAGACGTAATGCCACCAATGCTCGCTGAAAGTAAGTCTTACCGCGAACAGACTATTCCTGTCATCGTCACTGAGTCTGAAATGCTACGAGCGGAAGTCCCTGGTATTTTGGCACAAGCTAATTTGTTAGCTGATAAGAGTAAAGAGCTCGCTCAGGGAGCCGCAGAGGGCGCGGTGAAAGGCGTAGTGTTATCGCCATTTAATTTACTTAGAGACGCTGGCGATGGCATCAAAACACGAGTGCAAGGTGAATTCGAGCCTACGCCAGAAGCTGAGTAGAGTTTATGGATTCGAAGTAACGACTTTTCGTTAATATTAAAAATAGAGGCTAGGTACTAAACCTAGCCTCTATTTTTTTGTGCGTATTTTGGGCTTGTAAGAAGCGTTTATCCGTTACTTAGTAAAACGCATTACACCTTCTTGTACTGCCGTCGCTACGAGCTCACCTTTTTGGTTAAAGATCTCGCCGCGCACTAAGCCACGAGTGTTCGCCGCCGTTGGGCTTTCAATCGCATAAAGTAACCATTCGTCCATCTTGAACGGGCGGTGGAACCAGATTGAGTGGTCAATCGTCGCCACTTGGAAATTTGGTGTCATGATAGAGACTTCATGAGGATGAAGCGCCGTAACTAAGAACCCCCAATCCGATGCGTAAGCAAGTAGGTATTGATGAATTAATTGGTTGTCTGGCATCGCGCCATTTGCTCTTACCCAAAGGTACTGTTTCGCTTCCGTCTTCTTCGGGTTGAGTGGATTCACAACCGTCACCGGGCGCATCTCAATCGGCTTTTCGCCACAAAAGGTTTTGCGCAGTTTCTCTGGTAAGAATTCTGCAATGTGGCTCGCTAATTCAGTTTCTGAAGCAAAGTTCTCTGGTCCAGGAATATCAGGCATTGCAATCTGGTGCTCAAAACCTGGCGCATCGCCATGATAAGAAGCGGTGAGATAGAAAATAGGGCGGCCATTTTGAATCGCTTTCACACGGCGCGTGCTAAAGCTGCGTCCATCTCTTAGGTTCTCAACATCGTAAATGATTGGCTTTTCAGGATCACCGGGAAATAGAAAATAACTGTGGAAAGAGTGAACACTACGGTCGTCTTGAACGGTATAACGAGCAGCAGAAAGCGCTTGTCCCAATACTTGACCGCCATATACCTGTGGTAGGCCTAAGTTCTCACTTTGCCCGCGGAACAGACCTTCTTCTAGTTTCTCTAACTGAAGTAAATTGAGTAATTCTTTTAAAGGTTGACTCATCGCCAGCATGCCTCTTGGTAAAATAGGTGTCAGATTATGGTGTTAATCATTTAGCTTAGTCAGATATCTGTCAATAAATCATAGGGTTTCGAGACAGAATATGAAAGCTCTCTTATAATTGCTGAGTAGATTTGCCGAGTCCGGCAAACATGTTGAGAGAAATTGAATATGAAAAAGGCTCTAATTCTTATTACGTCTTTAGTATCGTTTGGCCTACTTGTGGGTTGCCAAGCAACATCAGAAACCAGTGCTTCTCAGGAAGTGGTTGCAGAGAACACTCAAGTGATTTCAGGAACAGTAAGCTACCGTGAAAGAATTGCATTGCCAGAGAATGCCGTAGTGACTGTTACGCTAGAAGACATCTCACTGGCTGACGCACCATCGACCGTTATCGCGACTCAAGAGTTCACCACAGACGGTAAGCAAGTTCCGTTCGCGTTCGAGCTGAGCTACGACAACAACAAGATTAAAGCTAACCACCGTTACAACATGCGCGCAACGATTCACGTTGACGGCAAACTGCGTTTCACAACAGACACGATTAAGTCAGTGATTACTGACGTAGAAAACACGCAACAAGCAGACCTACGTTTGGTTGGTGTCCGTTAAGTCGAAATCGATGCCACTGTTAAGGCATCTTGATTAAGCTTAATTTAGTCAGTTGAATAGACGATTAGTGGCAGCTCTAGGGCTGCCATTTGTATATTCTGAGTTTAACTTTTCCCGCGTCACTCACTTCAATCCCTTCTTCGAGCAGATGTTTCTTTTGGCGGTCAAACGAAGCCCCTTTCAAAGAGATCTCACCTTTACTATTGATCACCCGATACCAAGGCAGTTTGCTACCTTCTGGTAAATTACCTAATGCTCTACCTACATGTCGCGCATAACCCGGAAATCCTGAAAAACGTGCGATGTCTCCATAAGTTGTTACTTTCCCATATGGAATTTGGTGAATCACAGCAAAGATTTGGCTCAAAAATTGGTCCATACTAAATGTTCCTAGTTCATTAATACCACGGATCGGTAGAAGGAGAGAGCTATGGTTTTTTCGACATTTCAATTTCTAATTACGACATTATTAGCCGTTGTTTGCGCTAGAGCAATCAGTTTAAGTGAAGGGGACATCCCAGTGCTTGCTATGGTCATTCCTGCATTATGGATTCTGCCGCAGGGTGGTATCGCAGGTTTAGCTTTGCTTGCAGCCATGACGACTTACGGTTTAACCCTTCCTTTACAGCCAATCACGCTTTCAGTCAGTGCATGGGTGCTATTCCCACTGCTTATGGTTGTTTTCTCAAGACGCAGCAGTTTGTCCGTCGTGATTATTTCAGGCTTGATTGTTACCACCTTGCAGGTTGGGATTATGGTCACGCAATCGGCAGGAAAGCTTGATGGTGCACCTTGGATCACCACATTGCAGACGTTGTCTATCATCGTGATTTGGTGGGCCGCAAACCATCTGAAACCCGCGAGTCGACACAGCTGGTGGTCATTAGGATTGATCCTCCCATTGTGGATAGCCGATTTACCTTATGCCGCTTTGGTGGCTTTGTGTGTCACCGGTATCATGGCATCGATGGAAACACTCACTCGCTTGAAGACCTTCCGTTGGAATAAGCTACTGTGTTGGACATTGCCGACTGTAGGCTTTGCGGCTTTGGTGATAACCCCAAGTATCGAAGTGCCTAGTCCCGTTTTTGTGGTGTGGTTATGTTTGTTGGGCACCGCTTGGATGACAGATTACATCCTTCGCACCGAAGATAATGAAGACATCGATATTTAGCTCTTCTGTAACCAAACCTTCCAAATGCAGGTAAATGGCGAATTTACCTGCGATTTGCGAATGGGTTGAATAAAGGATAAGCACTTAGAACGTAATTGTTCAAAAATAGAGTGGAAGGGCTTGCAATGGTTGCTGCGATGCTTAATAATCCAATCACTCTTTGAGGCAAGCCTCTTAGAAAAAGAATCTATGGAGGCTCTGGTCCTCCCGCAACACTAACTTGTGAACTCGGTCAGGCCTGGAAGGGAGCAGCCGCAGCAGGCGACGTGTGTGCCGGGATGTGGCTGGGGCTTCCACCCATTTGAAGCCTGCAATATATGTTCGCATAAATTGCAGGCTTTCTTCATTTCTGCATCATA
Source organism: Vibrio sp. 10N.261.46.E11 (assembly GCF_041472735.1). Taxonomy (NCBI): domain Bacteria; kingdom Pseudomonadati; phylum Pseudomonadota; class Gammaproteobacteria; order Vibrionales; family Vibrionaceae; genus Vibrio; species Vibrio sp. 10N.261.46.E11. The sequence goes on along the minus strand of NZ_JBFRQW010000076.1, from coordinate 23,163 downwards.
AGCCTTCATAGTCTATTTTTTGTTGTAGGTTTACAACAAAAGTGCTTTTGCTATGTACGACCAAACCAAAAAATCATCAGCTGTTCACAACATTTGTAAATTCATGAGTTTGAAAAATGACTCAGTTGTTCGAACAATGTCCATGCTTGAGTATGATTTTTGTTTGATCCGCCCCAGAAGTTTTGGACACTGAGTTAAGTGAGTACAATCACTAACGAGGTGAACAATGATAACTAGAAAACACGAATCAAATATACTCCTGAATTCAAAGCTGAAGCGCTTAAGTTAGCAGACAAAGTCGGTGTCGCTGCTGCCGCACGACAGCTATCGTTATATGAATCTCAAATCTATGGATGGCGTAAAGCCGTCAAAAAAGACGCGAAAATCAGCGATAGAGAAAGAGGACTCGCCACTGAGAATACCAAACTCAAACGATTATTAGCTGAGCAAGCTGAAGAGCTAGATATCGTAAAAAAGGCCGCCACCTACTTCGCGAAGAATCTAAAGTAGATTGCTATGAGTTTATGCTCGAACACCTCAATAAAGTGTCCATTTTTTAGTACGCCGATTTGTTTATATAATAATCAGCGACCTTGATGATCGATTTTTTTACCTGAGCAATTTGTTTTGAATGTGGACACCAAAGGGATATAGGAACCATTATTTCTTGTTTGATCTCGTCACATTTTATCTCTACCAAATTTTCAGTCACATATTCAGAGTCAATTATCGATTTTGGTAAAAGAGCCCAGCCAAAATCATCTTGGACAAGCTTAACAATGACTGCTAATTGATCAACATATTCATGTTTCGAAGAAACAACAGCCTTCTCCGTCATGTTATCGTCGACCATAGATTTCAGTACAAACTGGCGTAAAGACTTCATCGTTGAGAGTGTTTCGTTTGTTGGCTTAGCAGATAGTTCACTTGCTGCATGAGCAAACGGAACAAAAGGCATATTCCCCAAAAAAGTAAAATCAATACTATTAATCACTTTGCTTTCATATATGTTCACAATCCCAAAATGAATACTTCCGTCTTCAATTCCTGCTTTTATTTCTGGTTTCGTTCTGACCAAAAAATTAACGCTCATGGATGGGAAATCTTCATAAAGCTGTCGACGAATTTTAGAAACAACGTGATGAGGTAAAAAGCTCGCATAAGCAATCGTCACCGACTCTAACGCGCCAAATGAAAGACTCAATGCAAATCTATCAAGCGTTTTTGCCTGCTCTAGTATTTGCTTTGCGTAATGATAAAGGAGTACTGCATCTTCAGTGGGTTCGACACTGCGGCTCAACCTATCGAATAAGGTGATCGCTAACTGGTCTTCTAAACTCGTGATGACTTGTGCAACCGTTGTTCGGTGCTTGTTTAATTTTATCGCCGCTTTACTAAAAGCTTGTTGTTCATATACCGCAACGAAAGTATTTAATTGTTCAAGACTAAAGTTCATGTCATGCCCTGCGATCCCTCATATTCGATAATAAATCCTACCACCAGAATCTGTATTAACCAATACAGCGTCTGTTTTTCTTATCAAACAACACATTTCTATCAACATGCTCTAACTTTCATTCAAGATATCTTCCCAAATACACTTTAATCAAACGAACTAATATATTTTTATCACGAGAAACTGAGCTCCCCCTTTGGCGGCGCTGTTTGGATAACAATGATGGTTTGAGTCCATCGCTAGCGAGTTAATGAGTATAAAAACCTTATGTAAAGTTGCGTCATTGCTTCAGCAACTTAACTTAAAAAACTCAGGAACTTCCCATGACTACACTCAAAATGACCGCTTTATCTACAGCTTTACTTGCTACCATTTCTATTTCAGCATTTGCTGATGACACTCAAAAAGTTGACCCGTCCGATATGACTCGCGCTAGTACTAATATGTATGTGGCAACCAACAACATAGGTGATCTAAAGCTATCGGGCGCTCTATCATATACTTATGACAATGGGCAGATGTCTATGGTCACATTGGAAGGCTCAATGGATAATGAAGGTAAATATAAAGACAGCCGAGCTCAATACTTCCATGTGTTCAATGTAAATAATGCCATGACACCTCGTGTAGCCGCATCATTAGATATCATTGATAATGCAAGCTTTACTACAGCTGCAGTCGGTGGTGTTGCTATTTTTAGAACTCCAATAGACTCCCTGACCTTTTTTGGCCGCGCAGCAGTGATGGGCGGTGAATATTCAGACAGTACAACTAGTGCCTTCGGTGTGACAGACAATAGCATCGTAGGTGGTATGGCTGCTGCTTATGCAGTTTGGAAGCCGGGCGCCGATGGTACTTATTTTGCAGCCTACCCAGAATTTACGTATATGGATGGTGATATTGAAACGAGTACTGTTAAAACTACCCTACTCGCAGCAACTCCTTTTTCGGCAGACAAAACACGTTGGGGACAAGTCAAGGTTGAGAATACTTATGGAAGCATGGAATCAACCAATCAAAAACTAGACATTGACGACACCGTGGTTTGGTTCCAATACAAAGTATTCTTCTAAAGCGCCCAAAATCCACAATACGTTCAAAGGCGAATCGAGAGATTCGCCTTTTTTTAGTTTTGTTTTCCTTACACCCTGTCACTCTTCTTTATTAAAATAGCCACGATTTACTACTCAGTTCGGCCTTACCACAAGCGATAATGGATCGCTCTGTAAATGTAAAGATATCGTGATACTTAATCACGCACTCACAGGGAATCAATAACCAAGCTCAGCAAACAAAAAAACGCCAGTCAGGCGACTGGCGTTACAAAAAAATAAAACTTATTCAATGTCCAAACCTATCAATGATTAACCACATTAGGTGGCAATCACCGTGCATAATTAGCGGCTAAAATATTTAGCAATCTCACGAGCATAAGTTTCTTCTTGGTTTTTACCGTCACTGGTTGAAAAGAAAGATATAACTAAATCTTTTTCTGGTGAAATATACATACCTTGACCGCCAACACCTGCCTTGAATAAATCGCCGTCCTCAAAGATTGCATCAAATTGATAACCATTCTTGATGTTTGTGTCGTTGTAGAAAGAGTTTTCCATCATCTTGCCAACATAACCACCACCGTAAGCTTCTGGTTTACCAGAGTCTTGAATTAACGTAATGACTTCTTCACTAACACCACCATTACCCAACTTTGTGGCTGACGGAGTAAGTAACATACCGAATTTAGTCATATCTTCAATTGTGGTATTCATTGAGAAAAACATTAAAGGGTATCCCCCTTGTGGAGAAACGACAGTATAAGCATCATTATTAGCCCCCATCTTCTGCCACATATCACGACTGACAATCTCATTCATGGGTAAGTTACGAACGTTCTCAATAAGGCGAGCTAGAACAAACGTATTAATGGAATTGTATTCGAATGTTTTTCCGCCCGGTGCTCTTCGCTTCATTTCAGCAAGTACTTCAAGTGGGCTTTGGTTGCCTTGATCTTCAAACACGCCAATAGAAACCGCCCATTTAAACCAAGGTTGTTCTGGATTTATACGTGAGTCAGCCTCTGGCTCATCGTGTTCTGTTGCGTTCAAGCCTGTCGCCATATTTGCAGTATCAGAAACGGATACGGTATCCCAGTCAGATCCCTTTAATTCAGGAATGTATTTAGAAATAGGATCACTCGGGTTAACTTTACCTTCGTTGACCAATTTAGCCAGCTCGATACCTACTGTGATTTTTGAATTTGAAAACCAATTATGCTTGTCTGTTTTTCGCATCGTGTTGTAACGCTCAAAGACAACCTCTCCACTCTTAACAACAAGAAAAGCATCGACAGGGTAGGAATCTAGGTGTTCATTTAGAGTTTTACTCTCACCGTGTACAGTCGCTGATATTTCACCAATATTTTGATCAATTTGATATGGGAATTGATACACAGGTCCATCACGTTCAATTTGAGCGGTAGGGTAGAAACGACTTAGGTTCTGCCAAGCAAACTTGGATTGCTCGATAGGAAACTGAAGTTTAACTCGATTGCCTTTTTTCAAAAAAAGTCATGAGTGTTGTAAACATCTACATTTGTGGATGATTCATTAACGCTCTCATTAGCACACGATGAGCCTGCTGACAGAGCCGTTACTATGGATATAGCGATTAAGCTTTTCATATTGGTTTCCTATTGGTATATAAGTGCTGTAGGGCAAACTGCATGCAAAAGCTGCGAGCCAGTTGCCTTTGTTAATACAGATACGGTATAAGAAAAACGGAATAACACCTCATCGCCTCCGATGGATTGCCCCCATCAAAGATCGAAGTGGGGAGCATGAAGATAAGTAGTTAGACGGTACATAGTGAGCCGATTGAACCTAACGATTCCCCCGTTAGTCACCATTTTATATTCTAAATTATTTGATCAGATTCAATGATAAAGCTCAATATCCGACGCATCAATGACGTATCCAGTTTGAATATCTTGATTGCCATCAGAAAGTGCAACCGACGTATCAACCGCCCCTGTTTTAATATTCCCTGTCACCCATACTGGTGTGTATAAACTTTGTAATTCATGGCCTTCGGGAAATTCGACTAAAATCGTTTGGTTTACAGGTGGGGGAGGTGTGTGAATGCAAGCCCCTGCAGTTGGCACTAAAATGAACTGCGTTCCGATTAAGCCTTCCATTTCGAGCGGGACTAAAAACCCGGCCAGTTTCATATCGTTAATACTAAGGTCGGGAACAATATCGTTCGTTTGTTGTGTTCTTTGTACAAGCAGCTCACGTACGTTTAAGCCAAACTTTTCAGCCAATACCACGCGTTGATTGTATCCATCTTTTTCCATTGGACTTAACTGACGAGTTTTTTGAACAGCTTCGTAGGCGTAAATCTCAGAAAGTAGCGCCTTATTCCCAGGAGAAAGAACCTGATACTGATTCTGCACAGGTCTTAACGACTCCCAAGATATCGTTTCAGCAGCTTGTGTGAACAAACTAAAACAACAAGCCATAGCCATCAATAATGTATTTTTCATGTCAATATTTTCTAATAAGAATAAGAGCCAATGAACAAATGGCTAAGAAAATCTTAGCCATTGTCTCGTTTATATCAGTCAATAATATTTGAATTACAGATTTTCGAGGTTATCCATTAGTTGGTAGAAGAACCCAATAGAGCGACCGTACTCTTCAACTAAGATACGCTCGTTCACACCATGGAAACCTTCGAACTCTTTTACGCTTTCTAATTGTATTGCCGTCATCGTATATACATCAGGGGCAAAATCTCGCGCTTGGAAGTGCTTAGAATCTGAGCCACCAATAACAAAGAACGGTGAAACAATCAGATCATTACCCCAAGTTTGGCGAATCGTTTTCTCTAACATGGCATAACCTGGACCACTTGGATCCGCAACATTCGTTGCCGGCGTTGATGCTGAGATATCACGAATGGTCATTCTTTCGTCACCGATCGCTTTCTTCACATGCTCAATAATCACCTCAGGAGTGTCGCCTGGCATTGGTCTAAAGTTAACCACAGCGGTGGCTGCTGGCGGTAACACGTTATCTTTAATACCGGCATTAAACATAGTTACTGCCGTTGTAGTGTGAAGCATGGCGCGAGTAACCTGATTTTTAGACATCACATCAATAAATTTTTTCTCTAAGTCCGTCACCGTGTCGTTTTCGCCATAAGCTACGGCTTTGTACAGTGGTTGCTGCGCTTCTGGAAGTTCCGGCCCCATGTATCGATATTGGTATCTCACCGCATCATGAATTTTGTAAGGGAATTGCGCTGCTTCAACTTTCTCTACTGCTTTTGCTAACGCGACAATATTCGATTCTTCTCCCGGTTGTGATGAGTGACCACCAACACCATTGATGGCAATCTCAAGACTAACGAAGCCTTTTTGGGCAATACCGATCAATGCTGTATTTTCACGAATGCCAGGGAATATTCCAGGGACCAATGGAGCAGATTCGTCCATAACAAACGCAATTTTTTCATAACGTTGTTCAATAATATCAGCAGCGTGCTTGGCGCCTTCAGGCCCACCTACTTCTTCATCGTGACCAAAAACAAACAAAATGGTACGTTCAGGTTGGAAGCCTTCTTTTAGCTTCATTTCAGTAGCTTCTAAAAGTGCCTGAAGTTGGTTTTTATCATCTAAAGAGCCGCGGCCCCAGATATAACCGTCTTTAATCACACCTGAAAAGGGATCTTCTTTCCACTCATCACGAGACTCTTCTGCAATTGGTACAACATCTTGGTGCGCCATAAAGATAGCGGGAGCAAGTGATGGATCTTTACCTTCCCACGTGTAAATCAAGCTGAAAGGACGCGGGTCACCGACTTCTTCTCGCTTGAGCGTTTTATGCACTAATGGATACGATTCTTCAAGAAACTGGTGGTAGTCACGAAAAGCCTGCTCATCAAAATCACTGCGGTCTTGGTTAGAGATAGTTTGAAACTGAACCGCTTGTGACAAACGTTGCGCAGCGCCTTCTACATCAACTTGAATGTCGACTTTTTCGACACCTTGCATTTGCATCGAACTAAAGTCTTGCTCATCAGCCCACGCTGAAATGCTAGCGGTCAATGCCAAAGCGGACGCGATACCAGTAAAGAGTTTTGATGGTTTTGTCATGATTTGAAGCCTCAATTAGGTAGAAAGTAAATCTGTGTTTTGGTTTATGCGGTAATTATTAACGAACAATACAGACCAAACCAATCTCTAGCGATGGACTCCACCCATCAAAAGGCGTTGGGAACAATTTTTAGGGGGATGAGTAAAATTAGACATGACTTTGTAGGGGGAAAAGTTTTTACATTCTCGGAAAAGCTCCGAGCTCATCTTAAGATATGAGATTTGTAAAAAGATTTTGTTCAAAATTTTGTTACGCAGACTTGTGGTTGTTTGTGATCACCAAGCGATTCTGTCTTTAGAAGGACTGACTGGAGTGTGGTGATTTTACTACGTTGAATTTTAGTAGCTCTGCAAATATGTAGGTTTTTGATGCAATGTTATGCAAGCTTTGGTTGCGAGCATCATTTAAACGATCAGCTCTCAACGATTGGCTTTTTGTTGTCTGCAGCAGTCCAATTATCTCGTCCAACAAGTTAAGGTTTCTCAATTCGCAGGCAGCACAACAGCTGATGCTTCTTCCTCTGAATCTTCTTTGTCTTCGACTTGTTCAGCAACCCAATCAATTGTCTTTGTTAGATAAAGCTTGTTGGTTTCGGTATCACACCAACTCTTTGATAATCCTCTTCGATTAAATTCACTGCCAATGGCCGCCAGCGTTTGATTGCTCGAGCGCCCATAATACAAGGTGTCGCACAGTTGCAGGTTCGACATTGGTTGTGGGTATGTATTAACCGACGAGGAGTTCATGCTTAGTGCTTTGGATTGATTGTGCGTGCAGCCTGTAAGGCTCAAGAAAAAGATCAATGCTAAGGCTTTCTTCATCATATCTCTGAACAGTTACCAATAGTTGGCGGAGATTATGAGCATGATTAAGTCACTGATTTGTCAATTCTTCGCCAACCGCTTACAGAGCACGATCTTGCTCGCAATTAGAACGCGTTATTGAGCCGTTTAATTGCTCGGTCAAAAAACGCATTAACGACCAAATGCGCAATTTTGTACAAAAGCTGAAAGAGCCTATAGAGTAGACTGATAAGTCGCTCGATAATTAACAGGCTTGGGAATTGTTATGGATAACAAGAAACGTTCTAAAGAAAAGGCCGAATATAAGATAACGGAAGAGCTCGGTGGCCTTGAAGTTCTTGATGCTGAATACGAAAAGCAGAACTTCTCACGTCATAGCCACGAGGGCTACACACTTGGTGTTATCGAGCAAGTTTGTACAATCGAACCGACTCAACTCTTCTTACATTGAATAGCCAATGTGAAGAGAGAAAAGAATGATATGGATAGTGAAATAATGGATAGACGAACACAGTTATGGAAAGGTGTTTTGGCTGCGATGCCCTTGAGTATTGCGGTAATACCGTGGGGTATATTAGCTGGATCATATGCGATAGATGCCGGATTGAATCAGCTCCAAGCGCAAGCGATGTCGGCTATTTTATTTGCGGGCTCGGCGCAACTGGTCGCCGCGGGTATGTTCAAAGCGGGCATTGGCCTTGGCACTATGTTGCTGACCACGCTGTTCATCACTTCAAGGCATTTTTTATACAGCGTATCGATGCGCGACAAAATCAGTCATCTTCCGGCTCGCTGGCGTCTATTACTCGGGTTTTGGCTCACTGACGAGCTGTTCGCAATTTGCAGTGGGCAATCTCAGCAAGAGTTTAATCGTTGGTACGCTGCAGGTGTCGGCGGCGGCTTTTATCTGGTTTGGAATATCGCGAGCTTTGTTGGCATTGTTGCAGGTAGTCAAATCCCATCACTTAACGAGATTGGGCTCGACTTCGCGGTTGCAGCAACCTTTATCGCTTTGGTGTTTCCGTTAATTAGTACTTTGCCTGTTGTCGTATGTGTGGTGGTTTCATTGGTCACCTCGGTCGCGATGTCGGTCAACAATGTTGAAGGCGGGCTGATGATTGCAGCGATTGCTGGTATGTTAGCGGGCTTTTTCAGTGAGTCGTTTCAAGAGCGAAACAATGGCAATAAGCCAATCGCGGAGGGTAAATAGAGATGATTTGGTTAACGATATTACTCATGACGGCGATTGTGTTCTTTAGTCGGTATCTGTTCCTAGAACCTGCAATCCCGCTTCGCTTGAATCAAACAGCGCGACGCTTATTACGTTATTCAAGCCCAGCGGTGCTGACTGCGATTTGGGGGCCGATAGTGTTTGCACCAGAGCAAACATTTTGGCCAAGCCTAGAGAACCCTTACTTGATTGGTGCGGTGGTGACAGGCCTGTTGATATGGAAAACGGGTAATGTGCTGTTAACGATCGGTGTCAGCATGGCGGTGTTTTTGTTCTACAACCTTGTCGCGGTTGATTTCCTTTTTCATTAATACGCAGCTCAATTGATACGGCGTGTCACGCCATTAGTTATCCTCGTTTCAAGTGTATGAGTTATTACTTGAAACGAGTGTTCTTAGGCTCTAGTTCTCTTGTAGTTCTTTTATTTAAAAGCGCTCTGTTCCTCTCTTAGTCGTCTTCATATCTGTCCAATAAACCTCTTACATCTAAATGCAATTGATTTTATATTATTTTGTACCGTTTAATTCGTTTTACTTATGGATTAAAAGTGAGTAAATTTACAAGTAATTCAATGTGTTGAGATGTTTTATAAGATATTTCATCTATTTTACAAAGCTAAAGGGACCTCAAAATGTACAGATTCTTCGCAATTTTATTTCTAATCGTACCGCTGCAATTATCAGCGGCACAAGATAACAGGCAAGCTCTGATAAAAGATCTTCTTCAGATCATGGATGTCGATTCCACGTTGGACGCGGTATACGTTCAAATGGATAGCATGATGGCTAAAATGTCTAAAGATCTAGAGGTTTCGGAGTCAGAACAAGCTATCTTTGATGATTACTATCAAAGTATGAACGAGTTGATGAAAGAGGAGGTCAGTTGGCAAAAGCTAGAGCCTGGAATTGTAACGATTTACAGCAATCAATTCACTGAAGAAGAGCTCGGTGCAATGATCGATTTCTACAAAACAGAACATGGAAAAAGCATTCTGAAAAAAATGCCAACCGTGACGACAGAGTCAATGATCATGACTCAGTCGTTAATGCAACAAGTCCTACCTAAAGTTCAAAAGTTAACGACCAAACTCAAAAAAGACCTTGAAGCCCATAGAGGTTCCTGATCAGAAGTTGTCAGGTTTGTGATTTGAAATAACGCTCTATACTTGGTCGATAACGTAGATATTCTTAAAACACACGCTGTATTTCATGCAATGATTTATGTGTTTCAAGCTTAATCAGGCATAATTACTGCCCCACAGCTGAATTATTTTAGGTGTGGGTATCGTGTATTTAGGTTTGGTAAGGAGTTAGTTTGGCTAAGAAATATTATGTGGTTTGGAAAGGTCGCACACCGGGTATTTTTACCACTTGGAACGAGTGTAAAGCTCAGGTCGATGGCTTTGCAGGCGCGAGATATAAATCGTTTCCCACACTAGGCGAAGCAGAGTCTGCTTTCGGTGGTAAAGCGTCTTCTGCATCTCAGTCGAGTTCAGGTGTTAAGCCTGCATTTTCGAAGCCACGTACAGCCACTAAAGCGAAGGTACCGCCTCTTTCTCAGCAGCAAATTACGGATATGCCTTTTGACATCAAGATCTTTACCGATGGCGCCTGTGAGCCAAACCCTGGTGAAGCAGGAACGGGGTTAGCGGTCTACTTGAAAAATGAGCTAACCGAGTTGTGGTATGGCTTGTATCAACCGATGGGCACGAACAATACCGCAGAGCTTCAAGGTTTAAAGCAAGCCTTCATCCTCGCGCAAGAAAAGCTTCAAGCGGGTTTATCTGTGGCGATTTGTTGTGACTCGAAATACTCGATAGACTGTATTACTAAGTGGGCAACGGGTTGGGAGAAAAAGGGCTGGACTAAGTCGGGCGGCGAGATCAAAAACCTCGATATTATTAAGCCTGCGTATGCTCTCTACCAAGAACTGGCTTCAAAAATTACCATCTACCATGTGAACGGACACGTTGGCATTGAAGGTAACGAATTGGCCGATAGAATGTCGATTGTGGCTATTTCATCGAAAGAGCAGGAGCTAGCTCAATATCGTGACATCGAAGATCTTGAGTCTATTTTGGCGCTGCGAGCAGGCTAGCTAGGCTTCTTAATGAAAAGCTAATGAAAGTTACTGAAAGCATAAGTTGCCATCATTAGGCTGTGCTAAGTTGAGCGTTACATTTCAAATCAATGTAGCGCTCTTTGTTTTTGTGGTGCTCCGTTTTCTTATGGTGCTGAGTAGTTAGTATGATGCTTAGCTGTCTGAGTTAGTCCTTATTGAGCAGGGTTCTCTATCCAACGAGATAATTGCTGAGCTTGTTTGATCGAATTAAAACTGTCTTTCACTCTCTCACGTGCCTTTAACCCCATCGATGTTTTATCGTTACTGCTTAGCTGTGCAAAACGCTCAATCGCTTCTCTTAATTCCTCAACGTTTTTTTCGCTGACTACAAACCCCGTCTCTGGTGAGACGATCTCTTTGCATCCCATGATGTTGGTGGTAATGACGGGTGTTCCCACGGCCATCGCTTCTTTTAAAACCAGTGGTCCTGTATCCACACACCCAGTTTCGGAAAAACAGAAGGGCGCGATTAGGCTGTCATAGTTCGATAGTTTCTCTTTCACCCACTCGTGAGGTTTAGCGCCAAGAAAGGTCACGTTTCGAGTGAGTCCTTGCTCTTTGACCTGCAATTTTAATTGTTGCTCTAAATCGCCCGTACCGATGATATCGAGATGAATGTCGAGAGGTTCGGCAATCGGCGCCAATGCATCAATAAGATGATGGATGCCTTTTTGCTCCACTAATCGGCCAAGGAAAACAAAGCGAAGTTGTTTCGTTTCGGCTTTTGGGTTGAGTTGGAATTGTTTGGTATTAACTCCGCAGTGCAGGAGTTTAATGTTTCCTTTCGCCATGGTGTTGAAGTCAGCGAGCATGTCTTTACACACTGCAACCACAAAATCACTCGATGAAATCTTATGTTCAATGTCATAAGCGAACTCGTAAACATCATGACCGTGAGCAACGAACGAACAGGTGATATTCAGCAGCTTTGCCGCGACGATGGCGTGAGCTGTGGTGTGCTGACAGAAATGCGCATGAACGTGTTCGGCGTCGTTTTCCGCGAGTTGCAGCGCTAATTTAAACCCATAAGCGAACAATGACTTTTTGGGCATGCTGGTTTGCTTAGAAATAAATGAGACAGCCTTGATGAAACCTATCCAGTTAATGCTGGCGACTTTACCCATCCGAACATTTTTGCCTATTTCGACAATGTCGTAGTCGAACTGTTTTTCGTTGTTTTCAATTTTGAACGTCATTACACACACATCGTGCCCACACGCTTTCACAGAGTCGACTTCTGTTTGAATGAAGGTCTCACTGAGTACAGGGTAGGTTGGCGCCACAAATGCTACTTTCTTCATTCCTTACTCCTCAAATCCATATGACTAAAGCTATCAAGCCAAGGTAATAACCAACAAAGCAAGATACGAACCAAGATCAAATCGTAGCTTTGGAGGGCTTTCTGATTGCTTTTCGAAGGTTACCCCTTAAGAAGTAGCTCGTTTTCTCAAATTGGAGTTGCAGTTTTTTTGGACATCTGTGTTTTGTCGTCATTTTGAGAATGGACGCGTAGGTGGCTGATCTAGAGGTGATTTCGTAGCAAAGCACTCTCGGCATAGAAAATGCAACGTCAGCCATATAACGTATAAATCTGAGGGCGTCATTATGGCTAAAGTAAGTGTTGTTATTCCTACCTACAATTGTTTGGATTACCTGCCGAAGGCAATTGGCAGCGTACTGAAGCAGACTCATCAAGATGTTGAGCTCATTGTCATTGACGATAACAGCAACGATGGAACGTCGACGTATCTCGCTTCGATAGACGACGAGCGCATTATAATCATATCTACGTTGGGTGTTGGTGCGCCTCAAGCGAGAAACCTAGGGATTGAAAAGGCGACCGGAGAATACATCGCTTTTTTAGACGCGGACGACTTCTGGTTTCCGGAAAAAATTGAGCGCCAACTCGAATTTCATCAACGTTACCCAGATCTCTCGATGAGCTTTACTAACTACGAACACCTGACGGAAGATTACCAAGTGATAGTCGACTGCTTTAGTTACTGGTCGCAGTTTCAAGATCAAGACGAGCTGTTCATCAATATCGAAAACCCGTTGGAGTTCATCATTGAAAACAATGTGATTGGAACATCAACGGTCATGGTGAAAGCAGATGTGTTTTCTCAAACAGACAGTTTCAATGCTGACATCAAGTATGGGGAAGATTGGGAACTGTGGCTTCGAATGAGTGAAAACCATCAGATCGGTGTGTTGAACTCGGTGCAGGTTGGTTACTTGATGAGAGCGAGTTCAGTAACCCAAACTGAAAGTCTTAAATTGAGAAATTTGCAATCTATAGAAACCATTCTTCAACATTACCAAAATGACAGTCAACGATGGAATCTACCCACTTCTAGCTTCAAAATCGCAAAGGCGAGAATACTGGAAGGCTACGCTGACTATTACAGAGGCTTACAACAAAACCGATTGGCCATTTCATACAGTATTCGCTCGTTAGTTTTGGCTCCGCAAAAACGAACGTTACGACATCTTCTTGGAGACTGTAAGAGTTTCCTAATACCTGCATTGTAAGGAATAGGTGTCTGCTATGGGGTCACTAAAACAGTCTGCCTATTACGCCATTGGCATTGTGATGATGAAAGGGATCTCGCTGGTGATGATCCCCTATATCACCCATAAGATGACGTTGGCTGAATACGGTTCTTTAGAAGCCATCGTCTTGTTGGCTGACATCGGGACGATATTATTTAGCTTTGGCATTGTTGAAGCCATGTATCGATATGTTGGCGTTGCTGAGGGTGAAGAAAAAAGAAAGCTGGTCTCGAACTGTTTCACGTTGAGTGTCTTGGTCTGTGTGCTAGGAGGGGCTTTAATTGCTCTTAGTATGCCGTTGTTGTTACTGATGTTGCCCGTCGAGTTTCAACCTTATCAAATCCTACTTTTGCTAATACCGACCATGTTAGATGGTGCGATTTCTATCCCGCTAACATTGATGCGAATGAATGCGATGGCTAAGCGCTTTTGTATGCTAAATGTATTGAAGGCAACGGTGCAAGCTGCAATGACCTTTGTGTTGCTTGAGGCTGGATATGGCATTGATGGTGTTCTGATCTCTTCCGCTGTTTCGAGTGTGTTGTTGATGCTGTGTTTACTGCGTTATCAATGGCAGGAGATGGGCTCATTTGGCAGCCTAAAATACTCCGCTAAGATCCTAAAGTTTGGATTGCCCACGTTAGTCGGTGGTGCTTCTATTTACATGATTACAGGCCTAGACCGTTGGGTGATGGCAAGCTTTGTGGGTGTTGAAGAACTTGCAATCTATGCGGTCAGTGGCAAGTTTGCGTTGCTGCTTGGCTTGTTACTGCAGCCTTATGCTTTGTGGTGGTTTCCAAACCGGGTGGCCATGTTGCAACAACCTAATGGCAAGAAAGAGTGTGCGGACAGAGCGCTGGTCGGTGTTAATCTGGCCATTGTATTGGGTTGTTTGATGATCCTTACTGTACCTGGTTTTATTACTTTGATTCTGCCCAGCAGTTATCAATATGCAGGTACTATTGTTGTAGCACTCTTGGCCATTGGCGTGATTAAGAATGCAGGAGATTACCTTAACCTCGGTTGTTTTAGCGGTGACTCAAGTCAGTCGCAAATGTGGATACAGGGTGGTTGTGCGATCTTAGCAACCATTGGCTATTTTGTTGTGACACCGATTTATGGCGTGTGGGCCGTGGTAGTGGTGCTTTGTGGTACTTATGCCGTGAGGCTGTCACTGCTTTATATTGTGAGCCAAAAAATGGAGTACTTGCCTTACGATCATCGTAAATGGATGGCTGCGGTGAGTATCGCCATACTTGCGATTACCAGTGACCAGCTTCTTGGTTGGGTGCTGGTTGATGTTCATGACTTTGTTTTAGGCAGTTTTGTGGCAATAGTGACGTTAGTCGCCTTTGTTCGATACTCTGTTATTCCTGTTCCACAAGCGTTGCTCGATAAGCTCACGTTAGGCAAACATTCCCACGTAAGTTGAACCGATTTCACTCAGAGCGAGGGTATTCTGATAAGCGTCTAGGGAAATATGAATTATTAACAATAAAACACTGTTCATAATTGTTTTAATTAGATAGTATTTATAAATCTAGTGAATACTAACTATGGAAAGATATATGAATAAGTGGATGCTGCTCCTCTCTCTGTTTTCAGCTGCCTCATACAGCGCCTCTGAGTTTTCAAATGAGGGTATTACTGCTCCCGACTTCAATTCACCGGATTTTAAGCCACCTGAAGTTTCTCAACAGGAACAACACAATATCGTTTGTGAAAGTGTCGTTTGTAATTCAATCTCGCGATCGCAGCCCGTTCCTGAAGTGGGCGAAGTACCGGATAGAGAGCCGAATAAAACATTAGAAACGATAGCGAGTGCGATTTTCATCGCGGGCGAAATTGGTATTGCAGAGAATTTGATTGAACCAGACGATGAGGACCATGTTGTAGAGTAATGATTAATTTTAATTACGGCATGTGAAGCTGTTAAATATAGAGTTTTCTGTATTCGTTTATTGATTAAGTATTTACGAAGTTTTTAACAAGGAGGAAAAATGGAAATCTGGAAGTTAATGCTATTCATCCCGGCTTGTTTTGCGCTCAACATGACACCGGGACCAAACAATTTGTTATCAATGAATAACGCCCGTTGTTACGGATTTCAGGTCGCCTTTGTCGCTGGGTTTGGTACCATTAAAGAAGTGAGTGCCTATCTAGAGCCCACTTCTTGATGCCGATTTAAATATGGGCGTACGCACACCTAGGTCAACATCACGATACCGTGCATTAACACGACACTAGAGGTGAGCCGAGTTCTCATGTCAAAGTAGCCGTCCGGGCCTTCGCTTTGATTTTCTTCTCTCATCGACCTTTCCGCTCGCCAAACCGCAATGTAGCCGATGATAAGAATCAGAGTCGTGAGAAACTCTTTTTGTTCCCCAAGTAGCACCGCTAACCATGCGAATAACACAATCACGTTACTCAGAATCAGAGCCTTGTTGCTGGACTGGTTTTCGAAATTTTCGATGCCATTTCCCCACAAAATACCCGATAAAAAACTCAATATGACCACGCTATAAGTGATGAAGAGTGTCTCGCCACTCAGGCCTAAAAATTGGCTGTCAGTTAGAGACAGCAGTAGGCCAAACAGAAACGGGACTAGCCCCATGTAACCTAGCTTGGCCATGGTATTGCGGGTTTGAGTTGTTGCCATGTAATCTGCCCTCATAGCTGCTGCTCAATCGCATTTTTGAGTGTCGCACTCACTGGTGATGTCGAGCTAGGGAAGGTTGCCACCACTTTACCTTCTTTGCTGATTAGGAATTTGTAGAAGTTCCATTTGGGTGTGACACCTGCTTGCTGCTGTATTTCTGCAAACACAGGGTTAGCGCTACTGCCAGATAGTGATGCTCGGGCCATCATCGGAAAGGTAAAACCGTAGTCGAGACAACAGATTTTGGCTGACTTCTCTTCGCTTCCTCGGTCTTGACGAAAATCGTTGCTTGGAAAGCCGACAACCGTGAAACCCTGGTCTTTATAGGTTTGATGCAGTTGCTCTAATTGTTTAAATTGTGGTGTGAAGCCACATTGGCTGGCCGTGTTCACAACCAAAAGGGTTTTGCCTTGAAACTCCTCACACAGCTCTATCTCTTCGCTCGAATTTAACAAACGTTGTTTGCCGTTGAGTATCTCAGGGCAACTTGATGCAACAGCGATAGAGCTCGTTAGGCTCGCAATCAGGGCGGTGGAGCAAAGCAGTGAAGGTTTCATAGGTTTGGCTCATTTTAGTTGGCGTAACTGTTAGTACTCTTGCGCAGCACGAAATGATCACTCTGCTAATCATTAACCGTCACTATTTATGAACGAATCAAGTGTCATCGCGAATGAGATATGGAGCGACCAAACGACTTATGTTCACCCTAGCTCCAAGGCGAGCGGCTAACAGATACATGCCACCGATTTTACGATGGAGGAATAGGGCGTCTGCGGGTGGCGTGTGCCAATACTCTTGCTCCATGCTCAAAATGGTGCCAGCTTCACGAAGTCGTTGAGCGAGTCCGCTGGCTTTAAAATCGTACTCTTCGTCGACCAACATGGGTTCACAGGCCATAGTCACCAAGTTGAGAATAGCTTGGCGTTGAGCGGGGAGAATAGTCTCGCTAAAAAAACCAATCTGCTCTAATGCCTTGTTGAGTCCTTGTTCATCGTGATTAATCACAGAAGTAAAGGCCAAACGATAGCCATCACTGAAGCGGTCGCTGTACTCTCGGGTTGCCCCAAAATCTAACAGCCCAATCTGGCGCGTGTTTTCAACGTAAAGGTAGTTGGCGAAGTTAGGGTCGGTCTGCACCATTTTAAAATCAAACAATTCCTTGAACATGAGTTCGAGCAAGCTGCGCATGACAAAATCACGAGTGCTTTGATCGTAACCTTGAATTTGCTCTATCGAGACACCTTCAATGAAGTCCATCGCGAGCACCGATTCTGAAGACATTCGAGGATGAATCTTAGGTACCACGAAGTGAGCGTGTTCTTTCAGAGCATGATAGTAACGTGTCGCGTAGTCAGCCTCGCGAGCATAATCTGCTTCATCATGGAGCTGTTTCTTCGCTTCTTCTAGTAAGCCTTTGTAATCGACAGACTTAGGTATCAACCCAACGATGTTAAGCAATGTGCCTACGTTGTCCACATCACTGTCGATGCTCTTTCGAATGCCTGGATATTGCACTTTGATGGCAAGTTTGTCTCCCGCATCGCTATAGGCTTGGTGAACTTGTCCGATGGACGCACTGGCGATCGGTTTAAAGTTGAAGGAAAGGAATTCGGCTTTCCAGTTTATGCCGAGCGAGTTTTCTAACACTTGATTGAGCTGCTTTGTTGGCAGCGGGTCAGCGTCTGAGCGCAGGCGAGAAAGAATGTCGGCGAGTTCAGGTTCGAGGACATCGCCAGCGTCCATTGACAGCATTTGTCCTAACTTCATCGCTGCACCGCGCAAGTGTGCGAGTTGGTCAGTCAGGCGAGCAATGTTCTGCGGCGTCAGCATTAAGTCTTTTGCTTTCGGCCTATTGCCCTGTGCGAGTTGTTTGGTGCCTTCCGTTATCACATTACCCGCGACCCTTGTCGCCAGCGAGGCAAACTTACTGAATCTCGAAATTCGATGTGTAGGAAGGTTTCTCTCTTTTGCCGACATAAAGGTTCTCACTTAGTTATCAAGATTGATACCAATCGTAGTAAATAACTGTTCACCCTAGCTTGTTAAAAATCTCGATAACGTCGTTAGATTTTTTGATTGTAGAATAACTACTTATCGAAAAAATCCGCCTTGTTCTCCAGCTTTTTCCCTGCGCTATTTTTGACCACTTACTTACTGTGATTGGTATGACTACAAAGTTCTATAAATCATTACCCAACCGAATGTTTTGTTGTGGTAACGTTGCTCGCGAAACAGTAAACAGAATTTAAAGGAAAAAACATGAAGTTTATTTGGTTAAAAGTCGCGGTTACCGGTTTAGTTTTTGCTGCGCTGTTTGGTGTGGTGTATTACAAAGTCGCAAGTGGTATGTCTTAACCAAGTACTATTTTGTGCAGCTGTTACCATCGCAGCGTGACTTTCCAGTTAGCCAGAAAGAGACTTTGTATCGGTTCTTGGCAAACCGAAGATAACACCAGTCGGCCACTGGCTTAAATATCGCCCAACGCAATGGCGCGTATAGCCAACCTTTTCCTACTAAGCGCCACGCTTGGTAGGTCACGTCTAAACCCAGCAGTAATTTTCCATTCTCATCGAGTGCATGCAAAATCGTGTTGGCTGCCTCTGCATCTATCTGCGGGTAGTCTGAAAAAGCTTCACTGTAGATATCGATGGTTTGAATCTGATTTTTGGTATCAGATTTAGCCAGTGCCGCCATCTCTTTTGCACAAAGTGGACAGGTACCATCGTAAAATATCGTTAATGCAGTCATTGTTTCCCTAACTATTTTTGCTAATTTTAAATTGTACGCAATCACCAACTAGGTGGATCATTTTACTCAGTTATCCGACACTGTAATTGTGACGACTATTTTACAGTACCATCACAAGGTAAACCCCGCGCTAATAACTAACGATAAAGAGCTGATATTGATGATAATTAACGTAGCAAAAAAGTTCATTTTAGCAGCTTCTGCGCTGATGCTCGGCGGTTGTGTTAGCTACAGTGTGACTGAACAAGAAATGACGAACTACCTGCAAGATTCGGTGATGTTAGAACAAGAAGTCGGTGTGCAAAACGTTATGTATGCGCAAGTCGCTGTTGATGATTTAGCGGTGCAGATTGGTAGAGCTGATACCGAGCGTGTGTCTGTTTTAGCGAACACCAATGCAAAAGTTCAGGTGTTCAATATGCCGAATATGGGGTTGGATCTTGATATCGAGTTCAGTGCGATTCCTGAATACGACAAAGAGAGTGGTGAGATTTATTTGAAATCACTGCGTTTAGAACGCTTTGAAGAAAAAGATAAACAGCTTTCGCCAGAGATTGCCAAACTACTTAAGCCTGCCGTTTCTATGATTGGTTTCGCTTTGTCCCAGTCTCCCGTTTACAAGCTCGACAGCAATAAAGTGCAAGAGTCGTTGATTAAGTCATCGGAACCGAATCTTGTGATTAAAGATAATAAGCTGGTTATTGAACTGTTCGACTAATTCGTTTTACTTGCCCTGTTGGTGAAGACGTTAACCTTTAATTATTATAAAGTTAAAGTTAAAGTTAAAGTTAAAGTTAAAGTGAAATTCATCTGTTTGTGATCGCCGAGGATAGAGTAGCAATGAGAAACATCGTATATCTCACCATAGGCCAATTGGCGGAGCGAAGCGGTGTCGCTCCTTCAGCGCTGCGCTTTTATGAAACCAAAGGGCTGATTGCTTCGATTCGTACTAACGGAAATCAGCGTCGTTATCAGTCGGCGATGTTGAGACGAATTGCGTTGATCCAAGTCGCGCAGTCGATAGGTTTTACGCTGGAAGAGATCACGGAAGAGTTATCGACACTGCCGATGAACCATACCGCAACTAAGCGAGATTGGGAGCGAGTCGCGAAGAAGTGGCAAGGTCAGCTCGACAGCAAAATGGCGCAGATCAAGTCGCTACAAGAGAACCTAACCGGTTGTATCGGTTGTGGTTGTCTGAGTATGCAGAAGTGCCAACTGTTGAACCCTGAAGATATTCTGCATGACCAAGGACAGGGTGCACAACGCATTGTTGACTAGACTAACTTAGTTCCCGAAAGACATGGTGCAACGGACTAAATTTCACCTTTTACTCAATGGGTTAAGCAACAGTTGTGACCGAATAGCGCGCCTAGACAAACACGAATTATAGGTCTAGTTTATGTGGTTCTTTCAATAAAAGAAGAGGTTAGTTATGTTCAGCCATGTTTTTCTCGGTACCAAAGATATTGAACGCGCGAAGGCTTTTTATGACCCAATCATGAAAGTGCTTGGTTATAGCGAAGGTTCTGTTGATCCCAAAGGGCGCTGTGTTTACGTTAGCCAAACGGGTGTGTTGGGTTTAACGAAGCCGATTGATGGTCAGCCTGCGACTCACGGCAACGGTATGACGGTGGGTTTTCTTGCATCCTCCCCAGAAGTTGTAGATGAGTGGCATCGTGTTGGCGTCGAAAATGGCGGTACCAGTATTGAAAATGGCCCCGGAGCGAGAGGTTCTGACGAGCGTCGCTTGTACATGGCTTATTTGCGAGATCCTGATGGAAACAAGATCTGTGCAACTCACTTTATGCCATAGTGGCGTATACTTATACCATAATGGCGTATACTTAGATGACATGGACTGTTAAGGATCGCTGGCGAATGCGAAGAACCAACAAAATGACACCTAATGAACTGTTTTATGAAAGCTTTGAGCGTTGCAGGATCGATGAAGAATTTCTAGAAACATTTTTGGCGGACTTCTGCGAACACAACCCTAGGTTTTCAGAGCGATTTGAAAACATAGGGTTAGAGCAACAAACCAAGATGCTTAAAGCTTCAATCATCCTTATCTATAACTCTGCAGGTCTGCCGAGCGTACGAAACTCGGTGAGAAAGCTTGGGAAGCGACATAAAGATTTAGGCATGGATATTTCTGAGCAAGAGCTCAACGATTGGTTCAATTCGTTGCTCAATACCGTTAAAAAATACGACCCGCATTATAACGATCAAGTTGAACAAGCTTGGACTCTAACTCTGGCCACTGGCCTCAAAATAATGAAGCAAGAATGTGTCGTTAAATAAGCCTCGCATAACACGAGGCTTATCCGTTTTATCTACTCAATCATTCGTGCGGTGATTGGGTTGTATTTGGCTCTGGCGTTATTTTGGGTACTTGGCGCACTGTTCAAAAAATATCGACTGCCAGCGTTATATAGTTTGGTGGTTTTCATGTTGGGTTTGGCTGCCGGACGAGTCATCAGTTTGGTGGTTGGCATGCCGCATTGGCTACTTTTCGTTTATCTGGTCTTGGAACTGGGCTTTGGTTTAGTCGGTTTAAAAATGATTCATAACGAGCAATCTGAAACAGTATAAGGACATTTTACTAAAAGGATTTTTCATCTTGTAATCTTGAGTGTGTTGAGTAGCTTTTCGCTATCGGCATGGTCAGCTCAAGAGCAGCCAAATATCTTTGCTATCTTCACTGATGATATGGGTATTTCAAACTTAAGTGCTTACCACAACGGTGTGATGAGCAGCGAAACACCAAATTAGATATCATAAAAAAATCCCGCTCTGTGTGAGCGGGATTTTTATTGGAATGCGTCTTAACTTTGGCTCTATTTTAGCGTTGTTTTTCGCTCTATGAACTTCACTGGCACCATCAACTTAACCAAGCTGGTGTCTTGTTCTTGAATTTGGCTAACGACAATTTTTACTGACTCACGAGCAAGGCGTCTGAAATCTTGCTTGAAGGTAGTCAATTGGTAGTTCAACCACTGAGTTTGTGGAATGTCATCAAAACCAATGACTTGCAGATCTTCAGGAATACGTAGATTGAACTCTAAACGCGCTACATCCATAACAGCCATTGCTAGGTTATCTGTCGCACAGAATATCGCTTGCGGCTTTGTTGGCTCGGAAAGCAGAGCGCGAATCGTATCCAGTGAATCAAGGTAGTCATAATCCGCTTCAATAACACGAGCTTGCTTGCCAGTTAGGTCTTCGAACTCTGAACAAAAGCCCGCTTCACGTTCGCCATTGGTGTAAGTCGGTACGTTACCTGTTAGATAAACCGCGGACTTTGTCCCTACGCTATGCAAATGCTGAGCGGCAACTTGGCCAGCGGCGTAGTTGTCGCTCACCACATGGCTACTCTTAGTCCCTTCAACCACACGTGCGAACTGAACGATAGGAATGTCGAATTCTTCACACTCTTCATAAAGCGACTTGTTAAAGGTCGCAGAAGCAGCAATCACGCCATCAACTCGGTATTGGAAGATATTGGGAATTGAGTGGTTATCGTTGCCATCAACTTGCCAAGGGATCAATACCGCAGAATATCCCTGTTTTTGTAGTTCAGTGGAGATAAGCTGCAGTGTTTTCATGTGAATTGGGTAATCAGCATCAGGGAAGACCAGACCAATTAATTTAGATTCATTGGTGGTTAGGCTTCGAGCAAAGGCATTCGGGCGATAGTTGAGTGCTTTCGCGGCTTCGAATACTTTCTGCTTGGTCTTTTCAGATACCGAACTGCCCGGAACAAATACACGAGAAACGGTAGATTGAGAAACGCCAGCAAGTTTAGCGACATCTTTTGAAGTAACGGTTGGTTTTGACGCCGTGGAGTGTTTTGGTGAGTTCATAGACCATACTGTTGAACCAAATTGACTGTGCACAGAGTAACATAATTAGGTGCGTATTCAAAAAAAGCAATGTGCTAAGTTCTATGATAATTAAGGGTTTGATGAGGTAGTTGGGTTGTAGGCTGGGTATAACCCAAAAAACTCTGCTTAGTTAGAGAGTTAACGCTGCAGAGCTTTGTTTAGGCAGTTTATATACGATTTGGTATAAGATCCTAAGATTAGAAGTAGTAACGAATACCTGCCGCGAATTGATCGTCGCTGTTTTCGTAACGGTTGCCTACTGACTTGTCTTTGCCGTTGTCGAATTGGTATTCCGTCCACACCAAGAACTTGTTCTTCTTAAAGTGGTACTCAAGGCCTGGGATAATTAGCTGACGCTCGTAACCATTAGCGTTGTCGTCTGTGTCCGTTAAGTAGTTAACGTTAAAGGTTGGACGCAGGCCGTTTTCAAAGGTTCATCGCGGCTTTCCGGGGAAAGCCGCTTTTATCTTTAAGAAGAAGTAGTCTGTATCTCGATATCCATACCCCATTCGCTTGATTAGCTTTATCTTGTTGTTTATCCCTTCAAG
>NZ_JBFRQW010000075.1:0-6070 GCF_041472735.1 Vibrio sp. 10N.261.46.E11 | reverse complement strand
TAACTGATCGGCATTAAGCCAATTGGCTCGTTTTTTTGTATCTGCTGCTTAGCTTCGACTTAGAGAGCGAGGTTTACGCTTTACGCTCTAGGAACACACCTGCTTCCATATGGTGGGTGTAAGGGAACTGGTCAAATAGAGCAAAACGAGTGATATCGTGTGTTTCGCTTAGAATGTCTAGGTTCTCTTTCAATGTCTCAGGGTTACAAGAGATGTACATGATGCGCTCGTAGCCTTGAACCATCTTACAAGTATCAACATCCATACCTGAACGCGGTGGATCAACAAAGATAGTGTTGCAATTGTAGCTCTTAAGATCGATGTTCGCTTGCTGTAGACGACGGAATTCACGCTTGCCTTCCATTGCTACGGTAAAATCTTCCGCAGACATGCGGATGATCTGCACATTTTCAATCTTGTTGGCTGCGATGTTGTATTGCGCAGATTCTACTGACGGCTTCGCCAGTTCTGTTGCCAGTACACGTTCGAAGTTCTGTGCCAGTGCTAGTGAGAAGTTACCGTTACCACAGTAAAGTTCAAGTAAGTCGCCTTTGCTGTCTTGAGTGCAGTCGACAGCCCATTCCAACATTTTCTCTGCTACTTTGCCGTTTGGTTGAGTAAAGCTGTTCTCAACTTGCTGGTAGATGTAGCTATCACCATTCACATCTAGCTTTTCAATGACGTAGTCGCGATCCAGTACGATTTTCATTTTACGCGCACGGCCAATCAGATTTAGGTTAAAACCTTCATCGTTCAATTGTTGTTTTAGCGCTTTAGCGTCTTGAATCCACTGCTCACCTAATTGGCGGTGGTAAAGCAGTGACACCAAAATCTCGCCGCTTAAAGTCGAAAGGAAGTCTACTTGGAATAGTTTGTGGCGCAGAGAGTGGTTGTCCTTCATTGCATCTGTTAATAGAGGCATTAGGTCGTTGATCAGGCGGCTAGCCGCAGGGAACTGGTCTACGCGGTATTTTTCTTTAGTTTCTTGATTGAACATGACGTAATACATATCGTCACCTTCATGCCACACGCGGAACTCTGCACGCATGCGGTAGTGTTGTTCTGGAGATTCATACACTTCCAGCTCAGGCACATTATATTCTGAGAACATTTCAGTAAGACGCTCAGTCTTTTCTGCCAGTTGTTCTTGGTAGCGTTGCGGGTTTACTTCTAAATTCGCCATTGTTATGCCTTTTGCTGTCGTGCTTTTAAATCAAGAGCGCAGATTTTATTCAATCACAGGCGCTTGTCCAGTGTTGAGGGCCATTCAGTCTAAATAGACGATGAAAACTATAGCTTATAACTATCTTAGACTAGACAAATGATTCATAGGTCAATACTATTTCCGGCAAGCTGGTGCCATGTGGATGTATAGATGGCTGAAGAGGGAATCTGGTGAAAATCCAGAACTGACGCGCAGCGGTAAAAGAGAACGAGTATTCATAGACACTGCAAATAGCATTTTGTGGGAAGTCGAATATTAGGTAACCATAAGGTTGTGCTCTTAAGTCCGAATACCTGCCAGCGGCCAAACCATAAAATGTGGTTTGGTAGGACTTTACGCGATTTAGGATCACAACATGAACAAATCCCTTTTAGCGGTTGCGGTAGCATCGCTGCTTTCACCTATCTCCAATTTACACGCACAAGAAGCATCTGCTGACGAAACCATGGTCGTTACGGCTAACCGTTTTGAGCAGTCTGTGGGTCAAGTTACAGCAACTGTCGATATTGTGACTAAAGAGCAAATTGATAACCTGCAAATCAAATCTCTAACGGAAGCTTTAGCATTATTACCTGGTGTGCAAGTAACGCAAAATGGCGGACGTGGACAAAACAGTTCAGTCTTTGTTCGCGGTACCTCATCGAATCAAAGCATTGTCCTCTATAACGGGGTGAGAATTGGTAGTGCGACAACTGGTAGTGCGAACTTCTCAGCTATTCCTCTAAGCGGCGTTGAACGTATCGAGTTAGTAAAAGGTGCTCGTGCTGCGGTATATGGTGCTGATGCAATAGGTGGTGTAATTAACATTATTACTTCATCAGGGGCTGATGTTGACTCTGGTACTGTTCAAGTTGGTGCTGGTACTGATAACTATCGCCAAGGCGCAGCTGGTGTGAGCTCTAAAGTTGGTCAGAACTCTTGGATCAATATGTCTGTAAACACTGAAGCGTCAGATGGTTTTGATGTCGTAGGCACTGGCCCGGCTCAACCTGATGAAGATGGCTATAGCCGTCAAGACTTAACGCTTGAGGTTGGGACAAACTTTTCACCTGAGTGGTCTGCCAAAGTGATGGGCTTCTATCATAAAGGCGTGACTGAATATGAAAGTTATAAGGACTTTTCAACAGGTAAGCTATCAGCTGATGAGCAAGAATCTATTCTTTTCAACTACGCAGCGCTTGTTGCATATAATGGTGAGAAGTATCGTTCATCTTTGTCTGTATCAACTAACCGCGACGATAGTAACAATAAAGGCGGTCAAGTTCCGGGTAGCCACTTAATCACTGATCGCCATGCTCTTAACTGGCTGAACTCTTATCAGTTATCTGAGATCTTTGTACTTAATGCAGGCGTTGACCTAACTAAAGACACCGTGGCTGATTCCAAAATTTGGAGCAGCAATAGTTACCAGAAATATGACGGTACTAGTCGTAAGAATAATGCAGTATTCGCTTCGGCTTTCTATGACAATTCAGGTCTGCAAATTGAAGCAAGTGTTCGTCATGATGACAACGAAGTCTATGGCGGAAAGTCGACATGGCAGCTAGGAACTGGTTATCTTGTTAATCAGAATTGGCGTTTGATTGCGTCTGGTGGTACTGCCTTTCGAGCTCCGACATACAATGACTTATTCTGGCCTGGCTATGGTAAGAGTGACTTGAAACCAGAAGAGTCTTTGAGTTTTGAGGCTGGATTTGAGTTCTTCTCTGACGTATCAGATATACGCGTTGTAGGTTATTCAAACAAAATTACTAATTTGGTAAGTTATCAGTCAAAAGGTGAAGCTTTAAAGAATTCTGATGCGACAATACGTGGTATTGAAGTAAGCTCGCAGTTTGAGACTGGCGTGATTTCACACTCAGTGTCGCTAGACTTCCTAGACCATAACAACAAAATCAATGTTGCTGGTTATGGTCAACCAGAAGACATTCAAGATAAAGAGCTGTCTCGTAGAGCAAACTTTGCAGCGAAATGGTTGGTCAGCTATGAACACAATGACTGGCGTGGTGATTTGAGCTATCAGTATCAAGGTAAACGCTATGACGATGCAAAAAATACGGTGGAACTTGAACCGTATAGCCTCGTGAACTTTACACTAGCTTACCAGTTGACCGAACAATGGAAACTACGAGCTAAAGTTGAAAACTTGTTTAATACTCAATACCAAACGGTGGATAAGTATGAAACGCAAGATCAAGCATACTACCTAAATGCTTCATACCAGTTCTAACTGGTATGCAAACCGCCTTCGGGCGGTTTTTTCTTATTGGATATATCAATGAAAAAGAAAGTCGTCATAAGTTGGTCGTCAGGTAAAGACTCTACGTTAACGTTAGAGCGCCTACTTGAAAGCACCGAGTATGAAGTTGTTGCTCTGTATACGACGTATGTTGGAGATGAAGTTCCTTTCCAGGTAACTCCTATTGAGGTAGTTGCAATGCAAGCTCGATTGGTCGGTTTACCATTAATCATGATTGAGCTACCGGAAGTCTTCCCAAGTAATGAGGTTTACCAAAGTACGATCGTCTCGGCACTTAAAAGTTCTGGCTTATCAATCGATGCGGTCGCGTTTGGAGATATGTTCTGTAATGGCATTGCCGATTACCGAAGAAGTTATATAGAGCCAGCTGGTTGGGAGTGTGTGTTTCCCCTAATGGGAGAGAGTAGTCAGGCACTTGCGAGTGAAATAATAGAGAGAGGAATCGAAACCTTTCTCGTCACGGTCGATAGCGATGCATTAGACATGAGTTATTGCGGGGAAGAATACACGTTGGAGCTAATCGGCAGTTTACCGAGCCACGTCGACCCTTGCGGCGAAGATGGTGAGTTCCATACTTTAGTCACGTCAGCGCCATGCTTTAAAGGA
The DNA here is from genome assembly GCF_041472735.1 of Vibrio sp. 10N.261.46.E11. Taxonomy (NCBI): domain Bacteria; kingdom Pseudomonadati; phylum Pseudomonadota; class Gammaproteobacteria; order Vibrionales; family Vibrionaceae; genus Vibrio; species Vibrio sp. 10N.261.46.E11. The sequence goes on along the minus strand of NZ_JBFRQW010000075.1, from coordinate 1,979 downwards.
AAGCTTAAGATAGAGATGGAAAATGTAGAGCAGGGTGAGCGCTTTGTGCATCAACGCTACCGAGCTTGCATTATGTAGAGTGATGATTGGCGAAAACTAAGTGAAGGGGTATCATTGCAACGGAACTTATCACAGGTAATGGTTGTGTCGGAAAGCATACAAAAAAACATATTAATCTTTGATTCTGGAGTTGGCGGTCTGTCCGTATATAAAGAGATAAGCCAGTTACTACCGAATCATAACTATACTTATGTATTCGATAATGAGGCTTACCCATACGGTGAGCTCGACCAGCAAGTCCTTATCCACAGAGTTCAAAGTATCGTCGCCAGTTTTGTGGCTAGCCACGCTATTGATATTGTGGTGATAGCCTGCAATACAGCAAGTACAATTGTGTTACCTACACTAAGGGCTAATAACCCAATCCCTATTGTCGGGGTTGTTCCGGCGATCAAGCCAGCATCGCTACTTGCCAATAAAGCCGTTGGTCTTATTGCAACTCCCGCAACGATTACTCGTGAATACACACACGAGCTCATTAAAAACTTCTCTAGTAATAAAAGAGTTGAGCTTTTAGGTTCTACTCAGCTGGTGGATATGGCCGAAGATAAACTCCGAGGAGAGGCGATTAACCTTGAAGAGCTGCAGCAAATCCTTCAACCAATGATCAACACAATTGATGTGGCTGTTTTAGGGTGCACTCATTTCCCACTGATCAAATCAGAGATTCAGCAAGTGCTAGGTAAAAACGTGATGTTGATTGATTCAGGTAAGGCTATTGCTAAGCGGGTTCAAGGTTTATTGGATTTAGAGAGCTGTACTGAAGAAGGGGGAGTGCGTGAGGCTTTTTGTAGTGCACTTCCTAAAAAAGAAAGTGCACTAAATAGTATGCTGAAGCAGTTAGGGTTTAGCTCAGTTCAGCTTCGTCCGTTTCTGGATGTTTAGGATCGTTTGCAACGCGTACTTTTAAAGTACGTTGCATGTAATCTTTATCGTTAAGTTCTGAAATAGCATGATTCACATCATTACTTGTCATAACAACAAATCCAAAACCTCTTCTTTTACCAGTACGTTTGTCTTTCATTAAACGTACAGCAAATACTTCACCATATTCAGAGAACAATTCACGTACATGTGATTCATTCGCTTTGTATGGAAGGTTACCCACATAAAGTGTTTTTGTTGAAGCCTTAGGTTCTGACTCTGATTTTGAGCTGGTGCTTGAAAAATTAACAACAAAAGCGGAAGCCAAGACACCAAGGATAAAGGTAATTGCAGGCGATATATCTACCTGAGAGAAAACAATGCCGCCCAATACAGCTAGCGCGACAATTAACAACATCGATTTTTTTGAGTTCATATCGGAATACTACATATTAATAAACGAAATATACGCATCTACCATTAACAAAATAGACACATGAATCTTACGTTCATGGCTTCCATTTTGCCAATGTATTGCTGTGATACGTCTCAAATGTTTAGTTTTTATTCGAAAAATGCGGATGTGGTGGCTTTTTAGGCGAACGAAACTTTTATTTAAAAAAACTCTTGTGCTCTATATCGAACTCTCTATAATGCCGCCTCACCGACAAGGAGTGAGACGAAAGTCACGCAGCGAAATCGGTAGAGAATAAGAGTTTGAAAATAACCCTTGACTCTCTAAGTGGTGCAGGTATAGTACGCACCCCTAGCGGCTGAGATGTGAGTCACAAAACGCTAGCGCTCTTTAACAATTTAAACCTATCAATCTGTGTGGGCACTCGTTGATGAATATCAAAACGTTATTACTTAGGTAGTAACAGTTACTTCGGTAACAAAATTGATTTCAATGAACTGAGTGACCAATACGAATAACTTCGGTTATTTGGCACAGTCAATTCATTATCATTCTGTTGGAATGGTAATAGCTTTAAAATTACATGTTCACTTCTCTTTTTCGAAAGAAGAAATGAACATTAGTTTTGAAGTCAGTATTC
>NZ_JBFRQW010000074.1:1056-3513 GCF_041472735.1 Vibrio sp. 10N.261.46.E11 | reverse complement strand
GCCAGGGAAAACTCATCTCAAGGCTCGCTTCCCGCTTAGATGCTTTCAGCGGTTATCGATTCCGAACTTAGCTACCGGGCAATGCCATTGGCATGACAACCCGAACACCAGAGGTTCGTCCACTCCGGTCCTCTCGTACTAGGAGCAGCCCCTTTCAATTTTCCAACGCCCACGGCAGATAGGGACCGAACTGTCTCACGACGTTCTAAACCCAGCTCGCGTACCACTTTAAATGGCGAACAGCCATACCCTTGGGACCGACTTCAGCCCCAGGATGTGATGAGCCGACATCGAGGTGCCAAACACCGCCGTCGATATGAACTCTTGGGCGGTATCAGCCTGTTATCCCCGGAGTACCTTTTATCCGTTGAGCGATGGCCCTTCCATTCAGAACCACCGGATCACTATGACCTGCTTTCGCACCTGCTCGAATTGTCATTCTCGCAGTCAAGCGGGCTTATGCCATTGCACTAACCACACGATGTCCAACCGTGTTTAGCCCACCTTCGTGCTCCTCCGTTACTCTTTGGGAGGAGACCGCCCCAGTCAAACTACCCACCAGGCACTGTCCGTAATCCCGATTCAGGGACCAACGTTAGAACATCAAAACTACAAGGGTGGTATTTCAAGGACGACTCCACCACATCTAGCGACGCGGTTTCATAGTCTCCCACCTATCCTACACATGTAGGTTCAATGTTCAGTGCCAAGCTGTAGTAAAGGTTCACGGGGTCTTTCCGTCTAGCCGCGGGTACACTGCATCTTCACAGCGATTTCAATTTCACTGAGTCTCGGGTGGAGACAGCGTGGCCATCATTACGCCATTCGTGCAGGTCGGAACTTACCCGACAAGGAATTTCGCTACCTTAGGACCGTTATAGTTACGGCCGCCGTTTACCGGGGCTTCGATCAAGAGCTTCGACCGAAGTCTAACCCCATCAATTAACCTTCCGGCACCGGGCAGGCGTCACACCGTATACGTCATCTTACGATTTTGCACAGTGCTGTGTTTTTAATAAACAGTTGCAGCCACCTGGTATCTGCGACTCTCGTCTGCTCCATCCGCAAGGGACTTCACTGATAAGAGCGTACCTTCTCCCGAAGTTACGGTACCATTTTGCCTAGTTCCTTCACCCGAGTTCTCTCAAGCGCCTTGGTATTCTCTACCCGACCACCTGTGTCGGTTTGGGGTACGATTCCTTACAATCTGAAGCTTAGAGGCTTTTCCTGGAAGCATGGCATCAATGACTTCACTACCGTAGTAGCTCGACATCGTATCTCAGCGTTAAGAAAGTCCGGATTTACCTAAACTTTCCGCCTACGTACTTGAACCTGGACAACCGTCGCCAGGCCCACCTAGCCTTCTCCGTCCCCCCATCGCAATTGTAAGAAGTACAGGAATATTAACCTGTTTCCCATCGACTACGCCTTTCGGCCTCGCCTTAGGAGTCGACTTACCCTGCCCCGATTAACGTTGGACAGGAACCCTTGGTCTTCCGGCGAGGGAGTTTTTCACTCCCTTTATCGTTACTCATGTCAGCATTCGCACTTCTGATACCTCCAGCATGCCTTACAGCACACCTTCAACGGCTTACAGAACGCTCCCCTACCCCACATACCCTAAGGTACGTAGCCGCAGCTTCGGTGTATAGCTTAGCCCCGTTACATCTTCCGCGCAGGCCGACTCGACCAGTGAGCTATTACGCTTTCTTTAAATGATGGCTGCTTCTAAGCCAACATCCTGGCTGTCTGAGCCTTCCCACATCGTTTCCCACTTAGCTATACTTTGGGACCTTAGCTGGCGGTCTGGGTTGTTTCCCTCTCCACGACGGACGTTAGCACCCGCCGTGTGTCTCCCGGATAGTACTTACTGGTATTCGGAGTTTGCAAAGGGTTGGTAAGTCGGGATGACCCCCTAGCCTTAACAGTGCTCTACCCCCAGTAGTATTCGTCCGAGGCGCTACCTAAATAGCTTTCGGGGAGAACCAGCTATCTCCAGGTTTGATTGGCCTTTCACCCCTAGCCACAAGTCATCCGCTAATTTTTCAACATTAGTCGGTTCGGTCCTCCAGTTGATGTTACTCAACCTTCAACCTGCCCATGGCTAGATCACCTGGTTTCGGGTCTAATCCTAGCAACTGTACGCCCAGTTAAGACTCGGTTTCCCTACGGCTCCCCTAAACGGTTAACCTTGCTACTAAAATTAAGTCGCTGACCCATTATACAAAAGGTACGCAGTCACACCACGAAGGTGCTCCTACTGCTTGTACGTACACGGTTTCAGGTTCTATTTCACTCCCCTCACAGGGGTTCTTTTCGCCTTTCCCTCACGGTACTGGTTCACTATCGGTCAGTCAGTAGTATTTAGCCTTGGAGGATGGTCCCCCCATATTCAGACAGGATATCACGTGTCCCGCCCTACTCGTTTTCACTGATTATGAGGTGTCGATTACGGGG
>NZ_JBFRQW010000074.1:0-299 GCF_041472735.1 Vibrio sp. 10N.261.46.E11 | reverse complement strand
TCATTAAAAGCTTAAGGGCTAATCCAATTTCGCTCGCCGCTACTTTCGGAATCTCGGTTGATTTCTCTTCCTCGGGGTACTTAGATGTTTCAGTTCCCCCGGTTTGCCTCCTGTTGCTATGTATTCACAACAGGATACTTGCTTATGCAAGTGGGTTTCCCCATTCAGGAATCCCAGACTCAAAAGGTTATTACTACCTAATCTGGGCTTATCGCAAGTTATTACGCCTTTCATCGCCTCTGACTGCCAAGGCATCCACCGTGTACGCTTAGTCACTTAACCATACAACCCGAAAGGGT
>NZ_JBFRQW010000073.1:0-24477 GCF_041472735.1 Vibrio sp. 10N.261.46.E11 | reverse complement strand
CTTGAAGGGATAAACAACAAGATAAAGCTAATCAAGCGAATGGGGTATGGATATCGAGATACAGACTACTTCTTCTTAAAGATAAAAGCGGCTTTCCCCGGAAAGCCGCGATGAACCTTTTTTTGTTTGGCAGCTTTGCTGCTTTCGTTATTTTTTGATAAGAGTAAGAGTAAGAGTAAGAGTAAGAGTAAGAGTAAGAGTAAGAGTAAGAGTAAGAGTAAGAGTAAGAGTAAGAGTAAGAGTAGTGTTGATATTACTTCGATTCGTATAACTCAGTCTGAATTTACTATCATACAAAAACCGCCGTCTCAGGAGAGACGGCGGCTTTTACTTAAGCGGTATTTTTTCAAGCCGAAGGTTTTAGTGTTTCGGCTCTTAATGCTTCGTTTATCTAGGATTAGATCTTAAACATCTTAATTGTTTGGTGAAGCTCGTCCGAAACATTATTAACATTTTGCGCTGTTTGTACGTTTTGCTGAACGTCGTCAACAGTTGCACGTGCTAAATCATTTACATTCACTACATTTTCGTTGATTTCAACAGCCACTTGCGATTGTTCTTCTGCTGCTGCGGCAATCTGGTTGTTCATATCTTGAATGTTGCCAATTTCGAGCTGAATGGTATTAAGCATTTCACTCGCTTGATCTGACTTCTCACGGGTCGCTTTAGCTGTCTCTGCGTTTTCAACCATAAGCTCAACAGATTGCTTTGCTTGAGTTTGAAGTGATGAAATCATGGTTTGGATTTCGTTGGTGCTCTCCTGCGTCTTGTTGGCTAGGTTACGTACCTCGTCAGCTACGACAGCGAAGCCACGACCTTGCTCACCCGCTCGAGCCGCTTCAATTGCTGCGTTTAAAGCAAGTAAGTTTGTTTGTTCTGCGATACCTCGAATAACATCAAGTATGCTACCCACGTTTTGAGTTTCTTTTTCTACACCCAAAATAGATTCCTGGACTTGCTCAATATTCGTTACAAGTAAGCTGATTTGTTGGTTCATATCACCCACAGTCTCAAGACCAGACTGAGATGAAAGGCTTGCCTCGTTGGATGATGATGAGGCCTGCATTGCATTTTGAGCCACTTCCGCAACAGTTGCAGTCATCTGATTCATCGCGGTTGCAACTTGTTCCAGCTGCATCATTTGTTCTTCTGATGAGGTGCTTAACTGATTTGACGAGGTCTCAAGAGATGAAGATTGTAATGAGAGAGAGTTTGAAGATTGCTCAATATTACCAATAATACCTTGCAGATTGCCCGCCATCTCAAGAGTTGAACGGTAGATCCCTGTTTCATCACCATTTAATTTAGGGATGTTGGTCAGGTCTCCTGCCGAGATTCGACTAACAAGCGCTTCGATGTATTGTGGCTCTCCGCCAATAGGGCGATACATTAATCGGGTGACTAATAAGAATGTTATTCCGGTTGCCATAACAGCGAAAATTAGACCAACTACAGTATTTATTTTCACCATCGCATTTGAGGGCGCTTCAATGTCGTCCCAACTTGCCCAAGCCCAAATATTCCAACCTAATGACTCAATTTGAGACGAAACGACATAAAAGTCGCCTTTATCTGGAACATTGTAAGAGTGCTCACTGGTCATCTTACTACCGTGTTCACGGTATGATGGTCGAAGATCGTAGATATTTTTGCCAATAAAATCTTCATAGCTAGCGGCAACAAGGAAACCGTCTTGACGAGAGACAAATAAGTTTGGCACTTCAGATAGCTCGTTTATATAGTCTGTAATATCACTCATTTTAAGACTAAGACCGATAACTGCTTTCGTTTCGCCTCTCGCTTTAAAAGGGATAACAACCGACATAGTTAAATGCCCTGTTGTTGCTAGATAAGGGTTAGTTACAGAGCGTTTTGCACCTGAAAAGCCTAAATTGAACCATTCGCGTTGTTTTTGCTTAGCATTAAAATTAGGAATGATACCTTGATTTTTAACGTCGTAAGTTTTGCCATCAGGAAGACCGATATAAATATTAAGAACACCAAGAGATTCTTGACTTTTCGTCATCATTTTCAACAGCATCGGGTTGATCATGATGTTACCGGATCTATCAGTATGGATACTGGTTGAAATACTTTCCAAAGCGCCGAAATACGCTTCCATTTTCCCTTCTACAGCTTTGGCTACAAGAAACGATTTCGTAGACAAGTTATGACGGTAGTCATCCGTGGTGGCAGACTTAAATTCGAAATATCCTATCGTGGATATAACTAAAATCGTTAAACAGATTAGGCCGCTAATTGTTAGCATAATCTTATTTTTGACGGTCATCAGAGCATTTCCTTAACAGTTGTTGCTTATTTTATTGACTAAATTATCCGTATGCTAACATAGGGTTACAAATTATTTGCTAGTCGTTTTGTAAGGGAAAATCGTTACAAATAGGTAGCGTGAATACTTATGCGTGGGATTTGCCGTGGATAGGGTATCTACACAAATTTGATGGGTTTTAATTAATTTTTATGGGGTGATTTTTTGTACTTTCGAGGCGAAATTAGCACAGATACTTACATTTCTATCTATATTTTTGGTGAATGTATTGCAGGGATGAGCGTATAGAAAGGATTGGGATGTTAGGGGAGATAACCCCAAACACCCCAAATTTTGGCTTAAAATTTGAGTGACAAAATTTTGACTAGTTGTGACCGAACTGTTTTGCAGCGTAAGCAACACGCTCCGCAGGTTTTGGATATTCAGCAGGCGTGCCAAGGTTTTCAATATGATGCAGTCTAGGAAGTAGCCCCGCGCCGTTCGCGATTTGGATAGCTAAACCAGGTCGAGCATTAAGTTCTAGTACCATAGGGCCTTCTTCTTGGTCTAATACCATGTCAGTACCCATATAGCCTAGGCCCGTCATTTCCCAAGCACTTGATGCTAGAGTTAACAGCTTTTCCCAGTGAGGAACTTGTAATAACGCGAGTTCTTTACCCGTATCTGGATGGTGTGTAACAGGCTGATCGAACTGAACCGCTCGAACCGCTTTACCTGTCGCAATATCTATACCCACACCAACAGCACCTTGGTGCAAGTTAGCTTTACCATCTGAATCTGAAGTGGACAGACGCATCATCGCCATCACAGGGTAGCCTTTAAATACGATGATTCGTACATCTGGCACACCTTCGTAGCTGAAGCCTTCAAAACACTCATCAAACTTGATGAGGTTTTCAACTACGGCCACATCGTTCTTGCCACCCAGTGAGAAAAGGCCCGCGAGCGCGTTACTGATATGGCGCTCTACATCTTCTTCATTGATAGTAGAACCCGATGGTTTGGTGTAAACCCCGTCTTTATGAGAGATCACAACCAGGATGCCTTTACCACCACTGCCTTGAGCGGGCTTGATTACAAAACCCGGCCACTCTTTAACCATCTTATGGATTGTTTTTACTTCAGCCTGGTGGCTAATAACGCCAATAAGTTTTGGCACGGTGGCGCCAGCCTGTTCAGCAATGATTTTAGTCTTAAGCTTGTCATCAACGAGTGGGTACTTGGAACGATCATTGTAGCGGCCAATATAACTATGGTTACGCTTGTTCATTCCCATTATGCCTTTGTCTTTCAACTTAAACGGTGAAGTAAATTGATCAAACATAACTTAGTCCTCCGCTAGCGGTTTAAAGCGACGAAGCTCGGTTAGACGGTAGCCTGTGTAGTTACCTAATAACAAGATGGTCGCTAGAATAACAAGCTGTAAACCAATAAAGTTAAACGTTAAGTGCTGAATGAACGGGTTAGTCATACCTAAGTAAACAAGCACCGCGGTAAATAGAGAGCCGCCACCTTGAAGTACAACTTCTTTCGCGCCTTCTTCCTCCCAAAGGATAGACATACGTTCGATAGTCCAAGACAAGATAATCATTGGGAAGAACGTAATTGATAGGCCTTCTGTAAGTCCGATTTTAAACGCGACTACAGTAAATATCGAGATAATCATAATTACTGTAATAATTACAGCGGATATCCTGGCCACGAGCAATAGGTTGAGTTTGGATAAGTAACTTCGTATTACAAGGCCGGTACCGACAATCAGTAGGAAGCCAACAATACCGGTAACCAACTGTGTTTGAACGAATGCCACGGCAATCAGAACGGGCATGAACGTACCAGAAGTCTTAAGACCTATGATGACACGTAGGAACACAACAATCAGAGCACCGATAGGAATCAGCATGATGGTTTTAAACATCGCTTGCTCTTCTAGCGGCAGACTATGAATGGAAAGGTTTAACAGTTGATCCGCTGATACTTTACTGTTCGTTGCTTCAGTTGGAGTAACTTCCTGAGCAATCATAGAGAAGTGAACTTTACTGTTCTGACCGCCAACCACGTCTAATAGAGATACATTTGATTCATCCCAAATTAGCAGGTTTGGTTGAACTTGCTGCTCGCTTGATTCAGGAGAGAATAGAACCCACTGGTTATTATCCCAAATTTGGTTCATGTGTTGGATTGATTGGCGACGACGTCCGTCTTCCAGTTCAATAACACCGACGACTTTGTTGTGGATTTTAGCGGCAGAAAGTAGCTTGTGTGTCGCTTCCACTTTGGTCATGTTATTCAGAATCAGCGCTGAGTTTTGGCTATCTGGATCGTTAAGCGTTTTGATTAACTCACGAGTAAAGGTGATGTTGTCTGCTGAGCGCTTGGTTGCTCTGTCAATCAAAGCAAGGGCCGCGGCTTCTTCAGGGCCATCAAAGCTTGGTTGAGCCACATCACCTTCTGGAGGTGTTGAGGTAACGTTCGCTTGGCTATCGACTAAGAACTGTGTCTTGTAGTAGATAGTCTGAGGACCATCTGCGTGACGAATTGACCACTCAGCACGGCGACCTGAATCTGTATTCAAGTATGAAATGCCGTAGCCTGGTGATGAAGCTGACTCGCCGATAAGTGTAAAGTTAGACTGTGTGTGAGGTGCGGCTAGTGAAACTTTTGCTTCTTTGCCCACAGCATTGAATTCGATACGAGCTTCAATGTCCCAAACCTGATTAGTTTCGCCTGGAGTCCAGGGTACACCGTAGGTTGTATGTCTGAACATACTCAGAGTTATACCTGCCACGATGAGCAGGAATATAGAAATATAAAATGGAATTCTTGACGTCATAGCTTACCCTACTATTGTGATTTAACTTCCGTTTGTACGTACTCTTTACTTACATCTACTAGCGCTATGTCTTTGATAAATTCGCGCCCTAGTAATACAGGGTGACTCATTTGAGATCGATCCGCCAATGTAAATTGTGCTTTTTCATGGATTTTTCCGACTTTTACCCATAATTCGATCACAGCGCGACGTTCTGTCTGGTCATTGGTTGACTGACGGATTTTCACATAACGTACAACGGGCGCTTCGATCCATTTTTGGTCTTCTTTTGCTTGTGCTTTATCTGCCAAATGGAACTTAACCCAATCTTTACCGTTGCGTTCGAATTCTTTGATGTCGACAGCATTTAAAGAAGAGGTGGTTGCGCCAGTATCAACACGAGCATCGAAGCTTTGTTTGATAGAGTCGATTGATACTTTTTCAATGCCGCCTAGAATAGTCGGCTGTGATGTAGGAGCGGTAGGTGCAGCTGCAGCTGCAACGGCAACAGGCTCGGCTTCTTTTAGCTCTTCAATGACCCTGTGTTCCATGCTGGTTAGGTGTACATCTAACTGGCTAGAAAGGGTGATGATTTCGTCTTCTAAGCTTTCAATGTAATCACTTTGATTACTGACTTGCAGTTCAAGATTTTGAACCTTGTTTGCGATGTTTGTCTCTGAGCGGGAAATAGCGTCGAGAGTTTCTTGATGGTAGGTAGCACCGCTCGTGAGGGTGCAACCAGAGAGCAAACCAACCGCCACGATAGGCGATAATCGCTTAAACATATAAAAACCTTTGGAAATTAGAGAGTAGTTCAGACTATTTAGAAGTTTATCCCACAAAAAAGGATGCGTGAAGCATCCTATTGTAAGAGTCTGGTCATATTGAATCGCAATGTGAGCGCTACGAAAATTATTGTCACTTAAGGGCGCTCACTTATTAAACATGAGCGCAACTTTTGTACAATTAGTTCTCTTTTTTATCAAAATTCCCACATATAAATAACGGTGGCTGTATGACGACAGAGCTTATGGTTTTGTGTAACAGAGCTTAAGGTTTTGTCGCTACTAGAATCGCACGCCTTGGTGCTGGGTGACCTTCTACGGTTTTACTTGGATCATTAGGGTCTAAGTAATCCGGTAGAGAGTTGTGTGTCATCCATTCTGTGGTGCGTTGTTCGCCAATCGTTGTGACATTTTCGTCAACGATACGCACATCTTCAAAGCCGACCTGTTCAAGCCAGCGTTTCAATGCGCGAGCAGATGGGAAGAAGTACACGTTTCTCATTTGCGCGTAGCGGTCAACAGGCACAAGAACAGCGTTTTCGTCACCTTCAATCACTAACGTTTCTAGTACCAGTTCGCCACCAGATACCAATTGGTCTTTCAATTGGATCAAATGATCGAGCGGTGAACGGCGGTGGTAAAGCACACCCATGCTGAATACAGTGTCGTAAGCTTCCAGTTTTGGTAGCTGTTCAATACCTAGAGGCAATAGGTGAGCGCGTTGGTCGTCGCCCATCAGCTTACGGATAGCTTCAAACTGAACAAGGAAAAGGTGCGACGGGTCGATACCGACGGTCAAACGAGCGCCTTCACCTAGCATGCGCCACATGTGGTAGCCGTTGCCACAACCTACATCGAGAACCGAACGGTTTTTCAATGGAGAGATATGTGGAAGCACACGATCCCATTTCCAGTCGCTGCGCCATTCTGTATCGATATGAATGTCGTGAACTGTGTAAGGGCCTTTGCGCCAAGGGTGGAATGTCTTTAATAGGCTCTCTAGCTTTTTAAGTTCACCCGTTTGAAATGGTGTGCTGCTGCCGATAGTCACAGAGTTCTTTAAATCAACTTGATCAGGCACGCCTTGCGGGATCTTATTCAGTGCACGTAACCAACGGTCAAAGTCACCGTGTTCTGCATTTTGCCAATCCGTCAGCTGTTGAGGAAGAACATTAAGCCACGGCTGAAGGCGAGTGTCTTGGGCAATGAGTTGATAAAAATTGGCAAAATTAAACATAGTTTTTCACTGAGTTAATAGGGGCAATAAACCCTAAAATAGAAATTAAATTTGTCATTCCCTACAGTGAGGGGCGAACATGATAGGGAGTCTCGGTTTATCGTACTTGATAGAGATCCCCAACTCGCTCGTTCCTCGCTCTTGAGGATGACGTTTAGTACGATCTGACTGGGTATTTGCGCTACTTAATCGCGAACATAGAACCGAAGTTGAAGCATTGGAACCACACTTCGCTGCTTGAGAAGCCAATCTTATTAAAGCGTTCTTTATGAACAGAGATAGAGTCAGGACGCATCACGTTTTCAATCGCACTACGTTTTTGGCTCACTTCTAGTTCGCTGTATCCGTTAGCGCGCTTGAAATCATGGTGTAGGTCGATAAGCAGTTCATTTGAGCTTTCGTCTTCGAATACGTACTTTTCAGATAGGATTAAGATCCCGCCCGGGCGCAAGCCAGCATGGATTTTCTCAAGCAATGCGTATCGATCGTCCGGAGAAAGGAATTGCAGCGTAAAATTAAGCACCACGACAGAAGCGTCTTTGATTTCCACTTCACGGATATCAGCTTCAATCACTTCTACCGGTGTGTCACTGCGGTAAGCATTGATATGCAATTTGCAGCGCTCAACCATGGCTTCTGAATTATCGATAGCGAAAATCGTGCAGCCTTCTTGTTGAATGTGACGACGCATTGAAAGCGTCGCAGCACCAAGCGAGCAGCCAAGATCGTAAATATTTGAATGTGGCTTTACAAAGCGTTCAGCCAGCATACCGATTGCAGAGATGATATTGCTATAACCAGGCACCGAGCGTTGAATCATATCCGGAAATACTTCAGCAACCCTTGCATCAAAGGTGAAGTCTCCAATTTTATCAATAGGAGCGGAAAAGATATTGTCTGTGTTGCTCATGGCATTTTCTCTCGACAGTCAGCGTAATTGGCACAAAATTCATACCAAATAAAAGGGGACGTATTTTACGTAAAAAAAGCGCGGCTGTCACGAAAACTGAGATTGATGAAAGTGAACGCTTGTTAGTAGTTGTTTACTATCAAAACATCGAGATTTGATGGTCGCCTTTCTGAGCTGGAAATTGAGCAAGATCGGGCAATGATAATGACGTATTTTCAGACACTTGCTTTTGCAATAGTTCGTAAATAGCCATCGCGAGTTCAGGTGCATGGTTATTGTCTGGGGTGTGAATCATTAAATACGGTTGTTTTCCTTCACTGAGCCAGTTTGGGATTTTGCTAAACCAAGGCTTAAAAAACTCGATGTTCGGCTCTTGGTCTGGGTGGCCAATAAAGCGAATCATCGGGTTGTTGGCAGTCGCTATAGCATGAACAGGAACACGCGGCTTTTTCTGATGCGCATCGATCACCGCCTCTGTGGTTGGTGGTGCGGAGAAAACAGGACGGCTATCCATAATGATGCGATTGATCCCTTCTTCTATTAACCAATGATTGAAACGTTTTTCGGCATCGCCTTTATCAAAGAAACCAAGGTGACGAACTTCAACGGCAAGCTGCATCTCTTTTGGAAACAAGGTACAAAATTTTTGCAAGGCAGGGAGCATGCTGGGTTCGAAGCTGTGGGGTAATTGAATCGTCCACTGACCAATGCGATCATGCAGGGGTGACATGGTCATCAAGAACTCTTTTAGCTCTGCTTGGCAGTGTCTGAGTTGTTGCTGGTGGGTAATGAATTTGGGCAACTTAAAAGTAAACCTGAAATCATCGTGACTGGCGGCTTTCCAGTGATGGACCGTTGAGACGCTGGGAGTTGCGTAGAAAGTCGTGTTGCCTTCGACGGTATGAAAAACTTGGGTGTACTTTTCCAAGCGCTCAGCAGGTTTTGTTCCTTTACCATAGAACTGACTTTGCCACTCAGAATGAGACCACATAGTTAATCCAAGTCTTAAAGGTAAATTTTCTGTTGCTATTACACGATCATCCATCTATTACACCGTTAATTATCACGCCATCAGTCATTACAAAACGTTTTTAAGTTGAAACGAAAAACTACTGTACGAGACTTTTGCCGATTAAGGTACTTTCGAGATATAATTAACGCAATTTTTTCGGTTTTGATGAATCTTTGCGCACTTGATGGGCTAAAAAGCAGCAAAGCCACATAAAACACAATAAATTCGAATGTGGAAGGTCGATTTTAAGCGAGTTTCCGCGTATAAATGTTCCTTTGCTCTGTTGTGTGGAATGACCACTGACAGCTTGGAAACTAGTAAATAATTAAGAGATTGGGAAATTCATTATGCGTACCCATTACTGTGGTAACCTGAACAAGTCCCTGGCGGGACAAACTGTAGAATTGTGCGGCTGGGTAAACCGTCGCCGTGATTTAGGCGGTCTTATCTTTATTGATATGCGTGATCGTGAAGGCATCGTTCAGGTTGTTGTCGATCCAGATATGAAAGATATCTTCCCGATCGCTAACCAACTGCGTAATGAATTCTGTATCAAGTTTACTGGTGAAGTACGCGTTCGTCCGGACAGCCAAGTAAATAAAGACATGGCGACGGGTGAAGTTGAGCTTTACGCAACTGGCCTTGAGATCATCAACCGTTCAGAAGCGCTTCCACTAGACTTCAACCAAACGAACTCTGAAGAGCAGCGTCTTAAGTACCGTTACATCGATCTTCGTCGTCCAGAAATGAGCGACCGTATCAAGCTTCGTGCGCGTGCTTCTAGCTTCGTTCGTCGTTTCCTAGACGAGAACCTATTCCTAGACATCGAAACGCCAGTACTAACGAAAGCGACACCAGAAGGTGCTCGTGATTACCTAGTACCAAGCCGTGTTCACAAAGGTAGCTTCTACGCACTTCCTCAATCTCCTCAGCTGTTCAAGCAACTGCTGATGATGTCTGGTTTTGACCGTTACTACCAAATCGTTAAATGTTTCCGTGATGAAGATTTACGTGCTGACCGTCAGCCTGAATTTACTCAGATCGATATCGAAACATCTTTCATGACTTCTCAAGAAGTACGTAACGTGACTGAGAAGCTTGTTCACGATATGTGGAAAGAACTTCTAGATGTTGAACTAGGCCAATTCCCAGTAATGCCTTTCTCTGAAGCGATTCGCCGTTTCGGTTCTGATAAGCCAGATCTACGTAACCCACTAGAGCTAGTTGACGTTGCTGATTTAGTTAAAGACGTTGAGTTCAAAGTATTCTCTGGCCCGGCTAACGACGAAAAAGGTCGCGTAGCGGTTATCCGTGTTCCAGGTGGTGCTAAGCTAACTCGTAAGCAAATCGACGGTTATGCTGAACACGTAAACATCTACGGCGCTAAAGGCCTAGCTTGGATGAAGGTTAACGACCGTGCTGCAGGCATGGAAGGTATTCAATCTCCAGTTGCTAAGTTCTTAAGCGAAGACGTAATCAACGGTATTCTAGATCGCACTCAAGCTGAATCTGGCGATATCATTCTGTTCGGCGCGGACAAAGCGGGCATCGTTGCTGAAGCAATGGGCGCACTTCGTCTTAAACTAGGTACTGATCTAGAGCTAACAGACACATCTGCTTGGGCTCCACTGTGGGTTGTTGACTTCCCAATGTTCGAAGAAGACGGCGAAGGTAACCTACACGCAATGCACCACCCATTCACATCGCCACTAGGTGTGAACGCGGAAGAGCTTAAAGCAAACCCAGCAGCAGCAAACTCTGATGCATACGACATGGTCATCAACGGCTACGAAGTAGGCGGCGGTTCTGTACGTATTCATAACGCAGAAATGCAAACAGCGGTATTCGGTATCCTAGGTATCGAAGAACAAGAGCAACAAGAGAAGTTCGGCTTCCTTCTTGAAGCGCTTAAGTACGGCACGCCACCACATGCAGGCCTAGCATTCGGTCTTGACCGTCTAGCAATGCTACTTTGTGGTACTGAGAACATCCGTGACGTTATCGCATTCCCGAAAACGACAGCTGCAGCATGTCTACTAACAGACGCGCCAAGCCTAGCGAACCCAGCATCACTGGAAGAGCTAGCAATCGCAGTTAAATTGGCAGAGAAAAAAGAGCAAGCGTAAGCCTGTTATCTTTTCTTGTTGATGAAGAGATCCTAGTTGGTAGAGAGCTCTTAATTAATTAGCCAAGACTTGCCAGTAAATTAGAAAATGCCCGTTAATTTGACGGGCATTTTTTTTTGCGTTCGATATACTAAGCTCATAAAGCATGTATAAATAATCAGTATTTGAAGTTATGTCTATTATCTTAGGGATTGACCCTGGCTCACGCATTACCGGTTACGGTGTTATTCGTCAAAATGGCCGCCACCTATATTACTTAGGGAGTGGTTGTATTCGTACTTCCGAAAAAGAATTGCCGGGTCGATTAAAACAGATTTATGCCGGTGTGAGCGAAATCATCACTCAGTTCCAGCCGGATGTGTTTGCGATCGAGCAGGTTTTCATGTCGAAGAACGCTGACTCTGCACTTAAGCTTGGACAAGCTCGAGGTAGCGCGATAGTGGCAGCGGTGAATGCAGACTTGCCTGTACATGAATATGCGGCTCGTTTGATCAAACAAGCTGTAACAGGTAATGGTGGCGCTGACAAGTCGATGGTTCAGAACATGGTGATGAGCATGCTCAAGCTACCTGCTAAACCACAGGCTGATGCTGCCGATGCTCTCGGCGTAGCGATCACTCACGCTAACACCAATAAAACCTTGGTTGCACTGGCAGGTAAAGCGACAGGCGCGAGAAAAGGACGCTACCGTTAATCTAGGCCGTGACGTTTTCTAACAACCAGAGCCATTTGTTTTCCAAGCATATAGTTTTCAAGGCATGTAGCTTCCCAAGCCTTAATAATTCACTTCAAAAAAACACAAAGAACTGGATAAGTATCCAGTTCTTTTATATTCTGTCCTCCAAATTAAATTCCATCAAGAGAGTGAATTGTGATCGGACGTCTACGCGGTACATTAATAGAAAAACAGCCACCAGAATTATTGATTGAAGTCAGTGGTGTTGGTTATGAAGTTCAAATGCCAATGAGCTGTTTTTATGAATTACCAAACGTTGGCGAAGAGGCAATTATCTACACTCACTTTGTTGTTCGTGAAGATGCACAACTGCTTTATGGCTTCAACACAGTTAAAGAACGTGCGCTGTTCCGTGAAGTCATTAAAGCGAATGGTGTTGGCCCTAAACTTGGCCTTGGTATTCTTTCCGGTATGACGGCGAGTCAGTTTGTTCAGAGTGTTGAACGTGAAGATATTTCTACGCTAGTGAAACTGCCGGGTGTGGGGAAGAAAACCGCAGAACGTTTGGTTGTTGAAATGAAAGACCGCCTGAAAGGGTGGGGCGCAGGTGACCTGTTTACTCCAGCGACGGATTCAGCTCCTATTGACTCTATGCCAGCGGTGCACGACGCGGAAGAAGAAGCGGTAAGTGCGCTACTTGCATTAGGCTACAAGCCGACTCAAGCTTCTAAGGTGGTTTCTCAAGTAGCTAAAGATGGCATGACCAGCGAACAGTTGATTCGCGAAGCTCTGAAATCGATGGTTTAATACCCAATATACTTGTTCTACAAAATAGACTCACTCACTTTGCCTTTACACAGAATCAAGAAGCGCAGAGTCAACAAGAGCATAGTTAGGAATAGCAGAATTTATGATTGAAGCCGATCGCCTTATTGCACCGGACAACCCAGTATTCAAAGATGAAGATGTCATTGATCGTGCAATACGCCCTAAAGCACTGGCTGACTATCAAGGTCAGGATCACGTCCGTGGTCAGATGGAAATTTTCATCAAAGCAGCTCAACTTCGTAATGAGGCGCTCGATCATCTGTTGATATTTGGTCCTCCTGGCTTGGGTAAAACCACCTTGGCGAACATCGTTGCCAATGAAATGGACGTTAACATTCGCACCACTTCAGGGCCTGTATTAGAGAAAGCAGGTGATTTGGCGGCATTGCTGACTAACCTTGAAGAAAATGATGTGCTGTTCATAGATGAGATCCACCGTTTAAGCCCTGTGGTTGAAGAGGTGTTGTATCCAGCGATGGAAGATTACCAACTGGATATCATGATTGGTGAAGGTCCTGCGGCACGTTCAATCAAGATCGACCTCCCACCTTTCACTTTGATTGGCGCGACGACTCGTGCTGGTTCTCTGACGTCTCCGCTGCGTGACCGTTTTGGTATTACCCAGCGTCTTGAGTACTATAAAGTTGAAGATTTACAAAACATCGTTCAACGAAGTGCTGATTGTCTTGGTCTTTCTATGGAATCGCAAGGGGCGTTAGAAGTTGCTCGTCGAGCTCGTGGTACGCCACGTATTGCTAACCGTTTACTGCGCCGTGTTCGTGACTATGCGGAAGTGAAAGGCGATGGACATATTTGCCCAGACGTGGCGGATAAGGCACTCAACATGTTGGACGTTGATGCCAAAGGTTTCGACTACATGGATAGAAAGCTTTTACTTGCGATTATGGAGAAGTTTGGTGGTGGTCCGGTTGGTATAGATAACATGGCTGCGGCGATTGGTGAAGAAAGAGATACCATTGAAGATGTGTTAGAGCCTTATTTGATTCAGCAAGGTTATTTACAGAGAACGCCAAGAGGCCGAATCGCGACCGATAGAGCGTATTTACACTTCGGCATCGATAAACCATCTAATCGTTAATTTATTCATTTTTAAAGATCCCAGTTGCATAAGCGCTGGGATTTTTTGCTTTTTATTGAATAACATCTCTTTGAGCGAGTCGATAAAAAAGCTGAATAGCTTCCTCAAAAATGAAAACTTTGATTTCACGTTTGAATGGAGTAACAAAAAATGAAATAAGCTGTCATGTTTTTTGTTAATACTTTATGGGTAGTTGTAATTCATATGTTGATGCGGTGCTGAGCTTTTGTCACGGATATCATGTGCTGCTATTAATAGAGACATAATTGGTGTGATTTTAATCATAACTGTTCAAAAATAACTCTAATTTGCTTAAATAAAATTGATACAAATCAACGCAAGGTTCTCCTATAAACCTTTTGAAACATACTGATTTTACCAGTAATATTAGCGCTAGCTATATTAGCTCATGCTTAACAATAATCTAACTATAACGGTACGTTTTTACTACAAATTTCAATTTGTAATAACAATCTCATGAATTGTTTTAACACTGATTTTTGCGGTGAATAATCACACAAGTGTCATTCAGCCGACACAAAGGAGTTACCATGATTGATGTTGTTGATTTGTCGCGATTGCAATTTGCATTTACAGCGATGTATCACTTCCTATTTGTTCCACTGACTTTAGGTATGGCATTTCTACTTGCCATTATGGAGTCAGTTTATGTAATGACTGGCAAGCAAATTTACAAGGACATGACTAAGTTCTGGGGTAAATTGTTTGGTATTAACTTTGCTCTTGGTGTAGCGACAGGCTTAACCATGGAGTTCCAATTCGGTACTAACTGGTCATACTATTCTCACTATGTTGGCGACATCTTTGGTGCTCCGCTGGCTATCGAAGCGCTTGTTGCATTCTTCTTAGAGTCTACTTTTGTTGGTCTTTTCTTCTTCGGGTGGGAGAGATTGTCAAAGCGTCAGCACTTAGCGGTAACGTGGTTAGTAGCTCTTGGGTCTAATTTCTCAGCGCTTTGGATCTTGGTAGCTAACGGCTGGATGCAAAACCCAGTGGGTGCGGAATTTAACTTTGAAACTATGCGTATGGAAATGGTGAGCTTCGCTGAAGTGGTACTAAATCCGGTGGCGCAGGTTAAATTCGTACACACAGTGGCGGCTGGTTACACTACGGGTGCAATGTTCATTCTTGGTATCAGCTCATACTATATTCTTAAAGGTCGTGATCTTGCCTTTGCTCGTCGCTCTTTTGCGATTGCAGCATCTTTTGGTATGGCAGCAATCTTGTCAGTAATCGTACTCGGTGATGAATCTGGTTATGAGCTTGGTGATGTTCAAAAAGTGAAGCTAGCAGCAATTGAAGCTGAATGGCACACTGAAGAAGCACCGGCCGCGTTCACTGTAATTGGCCTTCCGAACCAAAAAACTATGGATACAGACTACGCTATTCAGATCCCTTACGTTATGGGGATTATGACGACTCGTTCTTTTGATAAAGAAGTAACAGGGCTACGCGACTTACGCGATGAACACGTTGATCGCATTCGTACTGGTATGTATGCGTATGAACTGCTTGAAAAGCTACGTGGTGGTGATCGTTCAGAAGAGAATAAAGCGGCATTTGATGAGGTAAAAGTCGACTTAGGTTACGGTTTGCTTCTTAAAAAGTATACAGACAACGTTGTTGATGCAACAGAAGAGCAAATCCAAATGGCTGCGGATGATTCTATCCCAACAGTTTGGCCTCTGTTCTGGTCATTCCGTCTAATGGTTGCTTGTGGTGTGGTTATGTTGTTTGTATTCGGTGCGGCGTTTGTTCAAACGTGTCGTCAGAAGATCGAACAGAAACCATGGGTACTTAAAGCGGCGCTATTCTCAATCCCACTACCTTGGATTGCGATTGAAGCAGGTTGGTTTGTTGCTGAATTTGGTCGTCAACCATGGGCGGTTGGTGAAATCCTGCCGGTTAACGTTGCTGCATCGGCACTGACTATTGAACAGCTTTGGACTTCTCTATTCGCGATTCTTGCACTGTACACCGTGTTCTTGATTGCTGAAGTTTACCTAATGCTGAAATTCGCACGTAAAGGTCCAAGTAGCTTAAAGACAGGCCGTTACCACTTCGAACAAAACGATAACTCTGTTGAAGACAAAGTTAGCCGTTCAGTTGAAGTATAAGTGAGGGAATATTATGTTTGATTACGAAAGCTTACGACTTATTTGGTGGGTATTGATCGGTGTTCTACTGGTTGGTTTCGCCGTAACTGATGGCTTTGATATGGGTGTTGCAGCTCTGTCTCCTGTTATCGGTAAAAGCGACACTGAACGTCGTATTATGCTGAATACTATTGCCCCTCACTGGGATGGCAACCAAGTATGGCTTATCACGGCTGGTGGTGCATTGTTCGCTGCATGGCCACTTGTTTACGCGACGTCTTTCTCTGGTTTCTACTTCGCAATGTACGTGACGCTAGCAGCACTTTGGCTACGTCCACTTGCTCTTGATTACCGTTCAAAGATTGAAGAACCAAAATGGCGTAAGGCTTGGGACTACGCACTTTGCTTCAGTGGTGCAGTTCCGCCAATCATCTTCGGTGTAGCATTTGGTAACCTACTGCAAGGTGTTCCATTCGAGCTGAATTACCTGATGATGTCTAAGTATCATGGTACGTTCTTCGCTTTGCTAAACCCGTTTGCATTGCTATGTGGCGTGTTGGCTCTGATGTTATTCGTGATGCAAGGTGCAACATGGCTTCAAATGAAGACAACAGAAGAACTGCACAGCCGCGCACGTAACGTTGCTCAGATCACTGGCCTAATTGCTATTGCTCTGTTCGTTATCGGTGGTTTCTGGGTTCAATCTATCGAAGGCTATGTGATTACAAGCACTATCGATACGTTTGCTGATTCAAACCCACTAAATAAAGAAGTATCACTTCAAGTTGGTGCTTGGATGACAAACTTCGAAACATATCCAGCAATGTGGGCTGCGCCGATTCTTGGTGTAGTAATGCCACTGCTTGCTGTGATTGCATCTCGCTTTGAGCGTGGTGGTTTCGCATTCTTGTTCTCAAGCTTATCTAACGCTGGTGTTATCTTAACGGCTGGTTTTGCAATGTTCCCATTCGTAATGCCATCAAGCCTGAACCCTAACCATAGTTTGACTATGTGGGATTCAACAGCAAGTGAGCTAACGCTTGGTCTTATGACTGGAGTTGCGGCGGTAATGGTTCCTGTGATTCTTGGCTACACAACGTGGACATACTACAAAATGTTCGGTCGCCTAGATAAGAAACACATCGAAGATAACGACGTTTCAGCTTACTAAGCTAGAAGTGAAATAACTTAGGAGAAATTTTATGTGGTATTTCGCATGGATTTTGGGTGTACTTCTAGCATGTGCATTCGGCATCATCAATGCTCTATGGCTAGAGCATTCAGAAATGATGGACAAAGACAGTGAGTAATCTCGCAGAGCAAGTTGCTAAGCTGCATCAACCAATGGATAAGACTCTCTTAAGAGCTTTATCCCTATTAATCGGTTTCATGCATGTTGGTTTGGTAATGTGGGATCCTGAAGCGTATGCGACAAGCATCGGTGGCTTTAACGCGATCATCGGGCCAATGTTTATTTGGGCAGTATGCTCAAGCATGGTTTACGGTATCGGATTTAAGCCAAGAGCTTGGATGTGGCAGCTGCTGTTTAGCCCGTACGTTTCGCTCACAATTTTGCTCTACCTAACCGTATTGCGCCTTATCTAAATAAGGCTGTGGACTAGGTTTATAACAAAGTAAACCTAGGTAACTGTTGGGTTTTTAGTCAAAAAGAGGTCGTCTTATACAGATGGCCTTTTTTTTCGTCTCCAAACTCAAAAAATTCACTGCGATATACTATTAATGATAATGAGTTAGGTTATAGTAATCTCTTTACCGTTTTAGGGTTGTGGAATCAATTTGCAGGGATTATCGAAGCCGTTTACGTGGCCAGTAACCGTATATTACGAAGATACCGATGCCGGTGGCGTGGTGTACCATTCTAACTATCTCAAATTTTTTGAACGCGCTCGAACTGAGATGTTGCGCTCAATTGGCGTTTCTCAGCAGGTATTATTAGAACAAAACATCGGTTTTGTAGTCCGACATATGGACATCGATTTTATTCAAGGCGCGCGCCTTGATGATTCTTTACAAGTCATTACAAATATTTACGAGTTGAAGCGAGCGACCTTGGTCTTCTGTCAAGAGATCGTAAATCCTGATGGCAAAGCATTGTGTAAAGCAATAGTTAAGGTAGCATGTATCGACAATCAAAAAATGAAACCCAAAGCAATGCCAACATTTATTCTCACGGAGCTAACGAATAGTGACTGCTGAAATCTCAATCTTAGGCCTAATTTTAGAAGCTAGCTTACTAGTTAAGATGGTCATGCTAATTCTCATGGGCATGTCTGTTGTTTCTTGGGCGATGATCATCAAACGAAGCAAAGTATTATCTCAAGCGACTAAACAAACTGACGTGTTTGAAGATAAGTTCTGGTCTGGTGTTGATCTCGCTAAATTGTATCAAGAGAGTAATAAGCGCAAAGACGAACTCTCTGGTACTGAAGAGATTTTCTACGCAGGCTTCACAGAGTTTGCTCGCCTTCGAAAATCAAATGCAGCATCTCCAGACTTCATAATGGAAGGCACTGGTCGTGCAATGCGTGTTGCGGTTGCCCGCGAAGTTGATGAACTGGAAACGAACTTGCCTTTTTTGGCGACTGTCGGTTCTATTAGCCCATACATCGGCCTATTTGGTACGGTTTGGGGCATCATGCACTCATTCATCGCATTAGGTGAAGTGAAGCAAGCGACATTAGCAATGGTTGCTCCTGGTATTGCAGAAGCGCTGATCGCAACAGCAATGGGCTTATTCGCGGCAATACCAGCCGTGATGGCGTATAACCGTTTTAGTAGCCGAGTTGGTAAGCTAGAGCACAACTACGCTACTTTCTCTGAAGAGTTCCATAGCATTCTTCACCGTCAAGCGATGGCTGGCAGGGAATAATAGATGGCCGGATACCAACCTAAAAAACGCAAAATGACAGCAGAGATTAACGTTGTACCTTACATCGACGTTATGCTTGTTTTGCTGATCATTTTTATGGTGACTTCGCCGTTTGTGACTCAAGGCGTAGATGTTGAATTGCCTCAGGCTTCAACGGCCAAATCGGCGCAAGATCTATTGGGTGACGACAACGCGAGTTTCATTATCGTTGAAGTGAACAAAGATGGTGAGCTTGGTTTGAGCGTTAATAACGAAGAGGTTCAGCGAGGCTTGTCTCTGGAAGATATTATCGTCCGAGTGAAAGCTGAGTTGTCTTTGAAGCCTAATTCTCCAGTGGCGGTGGGCGGTGATGCCGCAACGCCTTACGCTGAAGTGGTTTTATTACTTGATGAATTAAGCCGTGCAGGTGTGCCAAAGGTTGGCCTTTTAACGGATATAAGGGAATAGCTCCGTAGCATTCATGAAAGCGAATAATAAAAAATCCAATAATTTCAGATCACCGCTTCTTATTTCTCTTGCGCTGCACGTCGTTTTATTCGTTGCGCTCATTTGGGGAGCGGATTTCACCATGTCAGAGCCAAAGCCTACAGGGCAGATGGTTCAAGCTGTGGTGATTGATCCTCAGTTGGTTCGCCAGCAAGCTCAACAGATTCGTCAACAACGAGAAGCAGCGAGCAAGAAAGAGCAAGAGCGTTTAGATAAGCTAAGACGTGAAAGTGAACGACTGGAAAAGAATCGTAAAGCGGAAGAAGAAAACATTCGAAAGCTGAAAGAAAAGCAAGCTAAAGAAGCCAAAGCGGCTCGCGACGCGGAAAAGCGTCGAGTTGAAAATGAAAAGCAACGTAAAGTTGAAGAGGCTCGCTTAAAACAAGAGAAAAAGAAAGCCGCTAAAGCAGAAGCTGATCGTAAGTTGAAAGAAGCCGCGGTTGTAAAAGCTGAAAACGAGCGTAAAGCCAAAGAAGCTGCCATTGAGAAAGCCGAACAAGAACGCGTGGCAAAAGAAAAAGCCGCGCAAGAAGCTGCAGAAAAAGCTCGCAAAGAAAAAGAAGCTGCTGAGCGAGCTGAAAAGCAACGTATAGCGAAAGAGAAAGAAGCCGCAGCTGCAGCAGAGAAAGCTCGCAAGGCGAAGGAAGCGGCAGCAAGAGCGGAAAAAGAGCGCAAACAGCAAGAAGCGGCATTGAATGATATCTTTGCTGGCCTTGAAACTGAAGCAACTCAAAACTCTTCAGCCAGACAACAATTTATTAGTGATGAAGTGCAGCGTATTGGTGCTATCTATACCCAGCTGATTCAACAAAACTTGTTGTTAGAAGACAGCTACAGAGGTCGTTCATGTAGAGTGAATCTTAAGCTTATTCCTGCCGGTTCAAGCGCTATTTTGGGTAGTTTGAGTATCTTAGATGGCGACAACCGTTTATGCGCAGCAACCAAGCGTGCCGTGGCACAAGTACAAACTTATCCATTGCCTAAAGACCCAGACATTGTGAACAAAATTAAAGACATCAACTTAACTGTATCACCAGAGTAAAAGGACGAACTTGTGTTAAAGAAACTATTACTGAGTTTTGTTTTCTTAATAGCGACAAGCAGCCAGTTTGCCCATGCGGCACTGGAGCTGGTTATTACAGATGGTATTAACTCTGCACGACCTATCGCTATTGTCCCTTTCCGTTGGGAAGGCGCAGGACCATTGCCACACGATGTGTCAGCAGTTATCGCTTCTGACTTACAACGCAGTGGTAAATTCAGCCCAGTTGCGACAAGCAAAATGCCTCAAACGCCTTACAGTGAAACAGAGGTCGACTTTGATGCTTGGACCAACCTAGGTGTTGATTCATTGCTAACCGGCTCTATTTCTCCAAACCCCAATGGTACTTATACAATCAGTTACCAGTTAATTGACACTATTCGTGGGCAATTGACGAAAGGTCATAGTAAAGGGCTAAATGATGATGGCCATTTGGTTCGTACTATGGATCATGTTCTATTTCATAAAGTGAAGCGTGATTTATCGGCAACGGACTTGCGCCGATACGCGCACCGCATCTCTGATTTAGTGTATGAAGAGCTAACGGGTGAGAAAGGGGCGTTTCTAACGCGTATTTCTTACGTAGTTGTGAACGACAAAGACAAGTACCCGTACCAACTTCGTGTTGCTGACTACGATGGCTTTAACGAGCGTTTAGTACTTCGTTCTAAGCAGCCTCTAATGTCACCTGCATGGTCACCAGACGGTAAAACGCTGGCTTATGTGAGTTTCCAAAATGGCCAAGCGGAAATATTCATTATGAATATTTACACGGGTGAGCGCGAGAAAGTGACGTCATACCCTCGTCATAATGGTGCGCCAAGATTCTCGCCAGATGGTAAAACATTGGCGTTGGTATTGTCGAAAACAGGCAGTCTTCAGGTGTACACACTCGACCTTGCTAGCCGTAAGCTGACTCAAATTACCCGCGGTCGTTCTAACAATACTGAACCATTCTGGCACCCAGATGGCAAGTCTCTAATTTTCACATCGGATCGTGGTGGTAAACCACAGATTTATAATGTAAATTTGTCAAATAATTCGACATCTCGTATTACTTGGCAAGGTAGCCAAAACTTAGGTGGCCAGATCACACCTGATGGACGATTCCTGATTATGGTTAATCGTAGCAACTCGGGTTTTAACTTGGCTAAACAAGATTTGGAAACCGGTGCGGTTCAGGTGCTAACAAAAACATTGTTAGATGAATCTCCAAGTATTGCACCGAATGGAGGTATGGTTATCTATAGCTCTATTTACAATAAAACAAACGTACTATCGATGGTTTCTATCGACGGTCGTTTTAAGGCTAGATTACCGGCAACGAACGGACGCGTAAGAGCGCCTTCGTGGTCACCGTTTCTCTAGTTGATTTGATACATTCTTTTAGCTATTGATAGTGTTAACTATTGTGGCATTTAACTATCTATAGCACTTAGTCGCTGTAGAAACTAAGTTTGATAACGTAAGGAAAAAAAGATGCAACTTAACAAAGTTCTTAAAGGCTTGATGATTGCACTACCAGTGATGGCAGTAACGGCATGTAGCTCAACTGATGAAGCAACTTCTGCAACATCTGGCACAGAAAGCAACCAAACTACTTCTGGTTCAGAAGGCAACGTAGATACAACTGTTGTAACGCCAATTGACGCTAACGGTCAACTGTCTGAGCAAGAGCTTAAAGAGCAAGCGCTACGCGAAACTCAAACAATCTACTTCGCATTCGACAACTCTACTATCGCTGGCGACTACGAAGAAATGCTTGCAGCTCACGCAGCATACCTAGTTAAGAACGTTGATATGAACGTTACTGTTGAAGGTCATGCTGATGAGCGCGGTACTCCTGAGTACAACATCGCACTTGGTGAGCGTCGTGCACAAGCTGTAGCGAAATACCTACAAGCTCTAGGTGTTCAAGCAGACCAAATCTCTATCGTAAGCTACGGTGAAGAGAAGCCACTTCTTCTAGGTCAATCTGAAGACGTGTACGCTAAAAACCGTCGTGCAGTACTAGTTTACTAATTTCAGTAGGCTATATAATTGAGGAATTGCCTCATGTTCAGTAACACAAAGCGAGTCATTTTGCTTTCGTTACTGGCAAGTGCAGCGAACACTACGTTCGCTGCACCAGCTCCAGTATCCGATCTCAATAGCACCGCAACAAATTCATCATCTTCCTCTCGATCAGCATCTAACGAATCAGATATTGAGCGTTTAGAGCGCTTGCTTCAAAATCGTAATCTCGTTCAGCTTCAAATGCAGCAGCAAATCGACGATATGGCACTGGAGATCAGTGAACTTCGTGGTGAGTTGGAGCGAAACAGCTACGATATGAAACACATGCTCGAGCGCCAACGTGAATTGTTCATTGAACTGGATCGTGTGAGAGGCGAGGTGAAAGCAGCAGGAACAGCAACGGTAGCAGTAGCAGCGAGCGAAGGCTCTAAGGATGCTTCTGGTACGTTCAGTACTGATGTTGATGAGCAAACCGCTTATCAAAATGCTGTAGATATGATTCTAAAGCAGAGAGACTACACGGGTGCGATTGCAGCATTCCAAAAGTTTCAAAAAGACTTCCCAGACTCGACCTTCACGCCTAACACCCATTATTGGTTAGGTCAGCTTTATTTCGCTAAAAAGCAAGATAAGGAAGCTGTGAAGAGCTTTGCCGCTGTTGTGTCATACAAAGACTCCAACAAGCGCTCTGATGCTCTGGTTAAGCTTGGTGACATAGCTACGCGTAACAACAACGCGACGCAAGCTAAGAAATATTACCAGCAAGTTGTAACCGAGTACCCAAACAGTGCTTCGGCTAAAGTGGCTAAAACCCACTTGTAAACAAAATAGGGGTGCTCAGGTACCTCTTTTTTATATCTGAACACTTTCGATTTGTGCCTACTTCTCTTCTTTGTAATGCCAACGCATCACTTTGTTTATGCGTTTTAAGCATTAGTTAGTTATCGCTTGAAACCAATCCTTTTTGATCCCAATCGCTGTCCTGTGTAGAATACTCTAATTCTCGGAAGAAGTTGCGTAGAGCAAGAGCAATGAGTCATATACTAGATAAAATCGATACAGTTTACCCGTTTCCGCCTAAGCCAGTTCCACTGAGCGACGCTCAGAAGCAGGCCCACATCGCAAACATCAAAACACTACTTCAAGAAAAAGATGCAGTTCTAATTGCACACTACTATACAGATCCTGAAATTCAGGCTCTGGCTGAAGCAACAGGTGGTTTTGTTGGCGATTCATTAGAAATGGCTAAGTTTGGTAACCGCCACTCGGCAAGCACTTTGATCATCGCTGGTGTTCGTTTTATGGGTGAGTCTGCAAAGATTCTTACTCCTGAAAAACGCATTCTAATGCCAACACTAGAAGCCGAATGTTCTCTCGATCTTGGCTGTCCTGCAGACAAATTCACAGAGTTTTGTGATGCTCACCCTGACCATACAGTGGTTGTCTACGCGAATACCTCTGCGGCTGTTAAGGCTCGTGCAGACTGGGTAGTTACGTCGAGCATAGCCCTAGAAATCGTTGAAAGCCTAGATGCTGAAGGCAAACCCATTATTTGGGGCCCAGACCGTCACCTAGGTTCTTACATCGCAAATCAAACCGGCGCTGACATGTTGCTTTGGCAAGGTGAGTGTATCGTTCATGATGAGTTCTCAGCTGATGCTTTGAAGAAAATGAAATCGGTATACCCAGAAGCGGCTATTTTGGTTCACCCAGAATCACCAGCAAGTGTCGTTGAACTGGCGGATGCTGTAGGTTCAACAAGCCAACTGATCAAGAAAGCAAAAGAGTTGCCTCATCCACAGATGATTGTTGCTACTGACAAAGGTATCTTCTTCAAGATGCAGCAATTGGTTCCTGAAAAAGAACTGATTGAAGCGCCAACGGCTGGTGCTGGTGCAACTTGTCGTAGCTGTGCACACTGCCCTTGGATGGCAATGAACGGCCTTGAAGCGATTGAAAATGCGCTTGAGAATGGTGGTGAGCAACACGAGATCTTCGTTTCTGACGAGCTACGTGTAAAGTCTCTTGTCCCATTGAACCGCATGCTAGATTTTGCAGAGCAGTTAAATGTGCAGGTAAAAGGTAACGCGTAAGCCGTTCTTTTATCTAATCAACAAAAAACCAGCCGAGTGCTTAATGCCGTTCACTTAA
>NZ_JBFRQW010000072.1:0-5852 GCF_041472735.1 Vibrio sp. 10N.261.46.E11 | reverse complement strand
CTCGCTATCTCGCTATCTCGTAGATACAAAAACGCCTAGCGTTTGCTAGGCGTTGATAAATAGTATTTCGAATACATCGACTAAAGTATTTGTTTAAGCACTCTATCGGCTTTCACACGAGTGATTTTACGAATCAACTTTTGAACTTCCATCGGGTAGCTCTCTACCTTGTCCAATTGCTTATAGGTACAAATAAGTTGAGTGTGTTGAAGGATATTATCTACTTCAGCTTGGAACTTATCTGTTAGGTGATGGTAGTTATCTTGGATAAAGATACCGTTCTCTAGATCCAGCTTCCATGCGCGAGGGTTTAGGTTATTACCTGTTAGTAGCATGTAGCGCTTATCTACCCAAATACCCTTTAGGTGGAAGCTGTTGGAATCGTGTTGCCAAAGTCGAATTGATAGATTGCGGCTAGCAATATGAGCTTCATTCGCTTTAGCGAATCGACGCAGGTTCAATTCGTATAAGTAAGGCAATCCACCAATTGTCTTAAACTCTTCTTCTGGTGAGATAAAGAAATCATTCGCTGTCTTATCGCCAACAACAATGCTGACCTTTACGCCACGCTTAAGTGCTTTCTTCACTTCTTTAGCTAGGCTCGGTGGGAAGTTGAAGTAAGGTGTGCAGATAAAAATTTCATCTTTAGCTTGAGCGACAAGTTGATTGATACCCTGATTTAGACGGTTACGTCGTTTACCAATCCCGACTAATGGAGTTACGGCTACTTGCTCTGGTGAAACCTCTTGCCCTTCGAATTGATACTGAGATCTTGCTAATGATGCACGAAACTGACGAATCGCTGGTTTCAGTTCTTTGGTCGCAGGCTTGTTCTTATCTGCCAGGTCATAAACAGCGCTGTCCGAGACCATCTGTTCGTGTACGTAGGTAAACATCGTATCAGCAAGCGCTGGGTTGTTTAAAACATGGTAGCGATCAAAGCGATAGCGGTCATGGTAGTTCAGGTAGATATTGTTAAGGCTTGCACCGCTGTATATCACACTGTCATCGACGATAAATCCCTTTAAGTGCAATACGCCAAAGACTTCTTTACCGCGGACAGGGATGCCATAGACAGGAACAGAGTACTGATATTTTTCTGCGAACTCTTTATACATTGCAGCATTGCCTTCAGAAGACTCTGCGCCTATCAATCCACGTTGCGCACGGTGCCAATCGACACACACGCTCACGTCTAATTCTGGATTCTTTTGCTTTGCTTCATATAAGGCAGTTAGGATCTCACGGCCAGCCTCATCATCTTCAAGATACAAAGCGACTAAACTAATACGAGTTGTTGCGCGAGATATCTCATCAAGTAAGCGAGCTCTAAACTCTTGCGCTGATAGTAGTACTTCAAACTTGTCAGGATTCTGCGCTATGGTTGGCAACTGTATGAATGGATTCCTACTGGCAATCATATTGACTGTTTTACCTTAAAAATATGCAAAATTGCGAACCTTGAATTTTACCAAAGGGATAGACCCAAATACTAGATGATCGAGGCATTCTCTAACAATTTTGCTGATAATGCATAGGAATGAGATCTTTTCCGCTATTCGAATAGCGCTCGTACAAAACTCTTAGAGCATTAGGCAGATTTTTGGGGGCTATTTGTACGAATTGGTGGCGCGCGTAAAAATTGGTGAGATGAGCGTATGCAAAGCAGTAATCGTTTTTCGTTAGCGTGTGCTGTTCACAATAATCCATAAGTTGGGAGCCTAATCGCTTACCACGATGTTGTTTTGATATCGCCATACCGGTGAGTAAGCGATTATCTTCAATGGTGCGAAAACGCACGACACCACAAAGCTCGTTATCTAGTAATAACGAATAGATCAGTTCACTCTTGTTCGCTTTTCCCGTTGGATAATGTTCTTTATAGAAACGTTTAACTAGGGGAACCTTTACTGGGTCTAATTGAGTAATGATGACATTGTTCATTCAGTCACTGCGCCATTGGTTTATCTGCTGTAGAATGACCGCAGTGTAAGTTAATTGAATATCGCCATGCAATTCCATCTCAATGCTAGTTTAAAAAATGTTCATACTTTTTCCATCGATCAGACGTGTGATGCGTTGGTCGAAGTCACCACTATCGAAGAATTAATTTCCGTTTACAGAGACCCTAAATGGTCAGCCTTACCTAAGTTAATACTGGGTAAAGGCAGTAATATGCTTTTTACTGAGCACTTCGCTGGTCTGGTCATAGTGAATAAATTATCCGGGATTGAATTGACCGAGACGGACAGTCATCACCTACTTCATGTTAGTGGGGGCGAAGATTGGCCAAGCTTGGTTGAGTGGAGTGTGGATAAGGGGCTGGGTGGTCTAGAAAATCTAGCAATGATACCGGGCTGTTCAGGTTCGGCTCCGATTCAAAATATTGGTGCGTATGGTGTTGAGCTACAAGACGTATGCGAGTATGTCGATATCCTGTGTCTGGATACTTATACAGTTAAGCGATTGAGCAAAGAAGAGTGTCTCTTTGGTTACCGAGATTCTATTTTCAAGCACGCTCTCTACGATAAAGCGATTGTTGTTGCGATTGGTTTAACGTTGCCGAAAGAGTGGGAGCCATGCAATCACTATGGCCCGTTAAAAAGCCTAGCAGCCGATACGCTCTCTCCTCGTACTATATTTGATGAAGTATGCATTATCCGTTCAAGTAAGTTGCCAGACCCTAGAGTCCAAGGTAATGCGGGCAGCTTCTTCAAAAACCCTGTGATCACCAAAGATCATTTTGATCGCCTGTTCGCTCTATCCCCAAACATTGTAGGCTATGAGAGCAATGACATGATCAAAGTCGCTGCAGGCTGGTTGATTGATCAATGCCAGTTCAAAGGCGTGACAGAAGGCGGCGCTCAAGTTCACCCAAACCAAGCATTAGTTATCATCAATTATGATAAGGCTTCTGCTGTGGATATCCTTAAGCTTGCAGAGCGAGTACGTCAGTCTGTCTTGAATAAATTCGATATTCGACTGGAACATGAAGTACGTTTTATGGGACGAGACTGCGAGACAAACCTAGACAAGGCTTTGGAGTCATTGGCATGAGAGAACACAGTACCAAGCTTGCACTATTGAGATGTCTTGCTGACGGTGAGTTCCATTCAGGTGAAGATCTAGGTGAAATGATTGGTGTATCACGAGCGGCTATCAGTAAGCACATTAAAGGCATTCAAGGGTGGGGTTTAGATATCTACCGAGTACAAGGCAAGGGTTACAAGTTAGCTAGCCGTTTAGATATGCTTAACGAAGACAAATTGTCTGTTGTTAGTCGAGATGCTTCTCTTGAACTGATTCCAATCATAGGTTCTACAAACCAACACCTATTAGAGCGTACTAACACCCTCGAACCGGGTTCTGTCTGTATTGCTGAATATCAAGCTGCGGGGCGTGGACGTCGCGGACGAGAGTGGGTATCGCCATTCGGTGCAAATCTCTACCTTTCAATGTATTGGAGACTCGACGCAGGGATGGCTGCCGCGATGGGCTTGAGCCTTGTGGTTGGTGTAGCTGTTGTTGAGGCTTTGGAAGAGATGGGCGTAGCAGGTATAAAGCTCAAATGGCCGAACGACCTTTACCACAATGACAAGAAGCTTGCCGGTATCTTGGTAGAGCTGTCAGGACAGTCTGGTGGCG
This sequence comes from Vibrio sp. 10N.261.46.E11, assembly GCF_041472735.1. NCBI lineage: Bacteria > Pseudomonadati > Pseudomonadota > Gammaproteobacteria > Vibrionales > Vibrionaceae > Vibrio > Vibrio sp. 10N.261.46.E11. Next base: position 2,207 of record NZ_JBFRQW010000072.1, on the reverse strand, counting down.
CTGCTCATATTGTGATTGGTTTAGGGCTAAACTTATCCATGGATCCAACAACGTCAGGTATTGGCCAACCGTGGACTTCTCTTAAAGAAGTGTGTGATGGGAAGGTGCCCGATCGCAATCAGTTAGCGCAGGCTCTGATCAATGCCTGGGATAAGTCTCTTGTTGATTATGAGTTGAAAGGGATGTCGAATTTTGTAGAGCGTTGGAATCGCTTTGATAATTTCTTAGGTCGCAATGTTAGGTTGATCATTGGACCTAGAGAAATTGAAGGTGTTGTTCAAGGTATCGATGAACAAGGTGCTGTATTACTCAAAACTGAGAATGGTATCGAGAGCTATATCGGTGGAGAGATATCGCTAAGAAAAGGCGATTAAGGCGTTACTATTTTCTTAGTAATACTTCTTCAACCATATGATCTGCGCCTTTACGTAGAATCAAGTGAGCCCTTTCTCGTGTAGGAAGGATATTTTGTTCTAGGTTCAAGCCATTAATTGAACTCCAGATACCTTCCGCTTTATCCAGTGCCGCTTGGTTCGATAATTTTGTGTAATGACTAAAGTACGAGCCAGGTTTAGTAAACGCGCCATCGCGAAACTTCATAAAACGATTGATGTACCATTCTTTGATTTGCTGGCTGTCAGCATCAACATAGAGTGAGAAATCAAGGAAGTCTGAAATAAACACACGATGCGGTTCGTGTGGGTAGTTCATGCCACTCTGTAAGACATTAAGCCCTTCAATAATAAGCACATCTGGTAGGTCGACACACTTAACGTCATCAGTAATGTTGTACGTAAGATGCGAGTACACGGGAGCCGTGACATTTCTCTTGCATGCTTTTACATCCGAAACAAAGTTCACTAAACGCTTAATATCGTAAGACTCCGGAAAGCCCTTTTTACTCATCAATCTTTTTTCTTCTAACACCTCATTAGGGTATAAGAAGCCATCGGTTGTGACTAGCTCAACTTTTGGGTGGTTCTCCCAGCGAGAAAGTAGGGCTTTAAGCAGTCGTGCAGTTGTACTTTTGCCCACAGCGACACTTCCAGCAATACCGATGATAAAAGGTGGTGCTTTCTCGTTTTTATCCAGGAATTGATGGAGTACTGAGTTTCTATTCTGTCTGGCTGCCACATAGAGATTTAATAGGCGAGAGAGCGGCAGGTAGATCTCAACGGCTTCCTCCATTGTGAGCTTTTCATTGATGCCTTGAAGCTCTTTTAAGTCGCTCTCAGAAAGTGTCATCGGAACTAAATTCCTTAGCTCAGACCAACGTTCGCGGTCAAATGACATAAATGGGCTCATATAAACTCTATAGTGGATAACAAAACAAGTGCATGGAAAATACATCAAGCGATAGATAAATAAAATATCTTCCTGTACTAGATGTGGGTTAAAGGCAGAAACCTTGAGCTAAATAGCCGTATCTAGGAATTTCATAGGAGAATTTTTCACTTTTTTTCAATTTACTATTGCAAGGTGGAAAATCATTCAATAAAATGCGCCCCACTTGTGCCGACTTAGCTCAGTAGGTAGAGCAACTGACTTGTAATCAGTAGGTCACCAGTTCGATTCCGGTAGTCGGCACCACTTTCTCCCTTTCTTTAAGGTAAGCGAGAGAAAGCTCAAAATTTGGAGGGGTTCCCGAGTGGCCAAAGGGAGCAGACTGTAAATCTGCCGGCACTGCCTTCGATGGTTCGAATCCGTCTCCCTCCACCATATTCTAAAGGTTAAATAGCTCAAACAGAGTTACGTGTTGCGTGCATCGTATAATGGCTATTACCTCAGCCTTCCAAGCTGATGATGCGGGTTCGATTCCCGCTGCACGCTCCAACTCATTTTGTGTGCTGATATAGCTCAGTCGGTAGAGCGCACCCTTGGTAAGGGTGAGGTCCCCAGTTCGACTCTGGGTATTAGCACCAGTCAAAAGCTTCTTCTCCTTTAATAAAGAAAACCATTTTTTTGGTTGCGTGGTCTTATTTTAAGCCACCTAATCCGTACCTAGAGGGACACCCCATGTCTAAAGAAAAATTTGAACGTACGAAACCGCACGTAAACGTTGGTACTATCGGCCACGTTGACCACGGTAAAACAACTCTAACTGCTGCTATCTGTACTACACTTGCAAAAGTGTACGGCGGTGTTGCTAAAGATTTCGCATCTATCGATAACGCTCCAGAAGAGCGCGAGCGCGGTATCACAATCGC